>NZ_JBQHUC010000005.1:0-145327 GCF_052065395.1 Bariatricus sp. HCP28S3_F11
AGTGGATGCTCTTTTTTCATTCACTTGATAGGTGAAAAGCAATATTCAGTTAAAATACAGTAACAACGTGGCTTTCAGCCACTTTCACGGCACAACCGTGAATAATTCAGGTTCATTTTTCGCTATTTACTCCTCTTTTATAACTTGTTTCCTTACATTATCATAAACTCTTTATAAAGTTTTTACAATGAATTTTACATAGTTTTTCCCCTGATGCAGAAAATATCATAAAAAAAGGAAGGTTATTTTCATGAACAAAAAAGAAAAACAGCAAAACAATCGTATCATTGATTCCTATGATTATCTTGCCAATGCAGCCTCCTCCCAGGATTGTACAGGACTGATCCCCTCTCTCCCCATATCCCGTGCGGAGCTGGATTCCTATGAGGATGTTTATCACTACCAGCCTCCCAAAGTTCCGGTCAAAAAAGATGAGCGGGAATTGTAAAAATTCTATAAAATTGCAGAAGCGTCTGCCGGTCTATGGTATACTAATAACAAGCGAATTGTGCAGACTACTCCTGCACAAGAATTTACAAAAGAGAGGAATTGATATGGATCTTTTATCTGCTCTCAAAAGTGCACATTTTTTCAATCACAAAAGGCGTCTTCTTCCCCTTACAACAACGTGGGGCGAGTCGCTGGATCCCGAGCACGTTCTGGAAGAGTATCCGCGCCCCCAGATGGTACGCGAACATTTTATGATTCTGAACGGTTACTGGGATTATACCATCATTTCCAAAAAGAAACGCCATGCTCCTGTTTCAGGGAAGATTCTGGTTCCTTTTTCACCGGAAGCTCCTCTGTCGGGCGTGCAGCAGCAGATTTTCCCGGATGATACTCTGATCTGCGAACGGACACTCCCCGATGAGATTCTTCCGCCATACGGCAAGAGATGTATTCTTCATTTTGGTGCCGTGGACCAGCAGGCCAGTGTCCGGATCAACGGCCGGACCGTCATCGAACACACCGGAGGTTATCTTCCGTTTTCCGTAGATATCACCGACGCACTGACCGAACGTTCCAACATTCTGTCAGTATCTGTCAGAGACCAGTCGGACCGCTCCTTCCACAGCACCGGCAAACAGAAGCTGAAACGCGGCGGAATGTTCTATACAGCCCAAAGCGGCATCTGGCAGACAGTCTGGGCGGAATGGGTTCCGGATATCTATATCACGGAACTGCATCTGACTCCTCAGTATGACAAGGAAACGGTGCATGTCTCTTTAAAATTGAACCGTCCGGTACCGGCATGCCGTGATCAGGATGCGGTCGTCTGCCATGTTCTTGATGCCGACGGCAACATCATTTCCAAAGGAATCTGCACCAATTATTCCGATTCTCTTTGTGAATATTCCTGCTACTGCGATGTGGACCAGATGGAGCCGTGGACTCCGGATCATCCTTATCTGTACCGCCTGCGTGTCCGTGCCGGCAAGGATGAGGTGACCGGATATTTCGCCATGCGCACCTATACTATTGAAAATGATTCAAAAGGGATCTCCCGTTTCTGCCTGAATCACAAGCCCTTCTTTCTGAATGGAATCCTGGATCAGGGCTACTGGCCGGACGGACTCTATACCGCCCCTTCCGACGATGCTCTGATCTATGACATTACCAAGATGAAAGAACTTGGATTCAATATGCTGCGCAAGCATGTGAAGATTGAGACCGCCAGGTGGTACTATCACTGTGACCGCCTCGGTATGATCGTATGGCAGGACATGGTAAATGGCGGCGCCTATCATGCCCCCATTATGACCTGGATCCCGGCTCTGTTCCCGAAATTCAAGGTACGTATGAGTGACAAGCTGCACCTTCCTCTTGGCCGCAGGAGTATCCGGGGCAGAGAAGAATTCATTCAGGAATGCCGCGATACAGTCCAGGCACTTGGCTGTTTCCCGTGTATCAGCACCTGGGTCATCTTCAATGAAGGCTGGGGACAATTTGACTCCAAGAAGCTCACACGGCTATTGCGGGAACTGGATTCTGACCGACTGATCGACTCCGCCAGCGGATGGTTCGACCGCGGACAGGGGGATTTCAAGAGTGAGCATAATTACTTTGATAAACAGTTTGTAAATCCGGAACGACGCGCTTTCGTCATTTCCGAATATGGCGGGTACGCCTGTCAGATCAAAGATCATGTCAGCACGCGCGGTGTTTACGGGTATAAGGTTTTTCCGGCCGTCAGCGATTTCAGAGGCGCTTTCTACCGCCTGATGAGTGAAGAGATCGATCCGCTGATCGAGAAGGGGCTTTGCGGAGCCATCTACACCCAGGTTTCTGACATCGAAGAAGAAGTAAACGGTCTTCTCACCTATGACCGGAAAGTCTGCAAATTGGACAGGAATTAGACCGAAATATCAAAATTTTAAAACGCAGGGGCACCTCTTATAAATGAAGTGCCCCTTTTTCTTTATTCTGATTCCAACAATATTCCGGAAAACGGCGGAAGATTTAGTATGACCTTTCCATTTTTGTACTCATTTTGGACAAGAGATGTCTTTTTTGCGGTACTGCCACCGAATTCTTCCCAGTCTGAGTGCAATGCCACTCTGATTTTTGCATCTTCCTCAACCTTAAATTCATACGCTTCCTGCAATACATTCGAAAAATTAAAGACAGCTATATATTTTCTTTTGATTCCAACGCGTTCCATCGCATAAATGCACCGCTCCTCCTGATGGCAGTCCACCCACCGGAAATTCTCAGGATCATAGTCCCTATGGAACGCATCATTTTCCCGGTAAATACGGTTCAGTTCTATCATATACCGGTGAAGCGCATCATGATTCGGATACTTCAGCATATCCCAGTCCTGCTCCCGCTTCTCATCCCACTCACGGAGCTGGCCGAATTCATTTCCCATAAAATTCAGTTTCTTACCCGGATGCACCATCATATACATGTACATCGCTCTGGCCTGCGGAAATTTTCCATCGTAATCCCCGTTCATTTTCTGAAGGATCGTCGCTTTCCCGTGTACCACTTCGTCATGACAGAATTCCAGCATATAATTTTCATGATAGAAATACATCATAGAAAATGTCAGTTTATGATAATCCCGCGCCCGATACTCCGGAGCCGTCTGGAAATACTCCAGCGTGTCATGCATGAATCCCAGATCCCATTTATAGTCAAATCCGAGGCCGCCCTTCTCTACCGGCTTTGTCACCCCCGGGTAGGAAGTCGAGTCCTCTGCGATGAGCATCGCCGTCGGATGGCGCTGTTTCAGCCCCTGATTCATGGTCTTCAGGAAATCCAGCGTCGTTCCGTTCACACCGCGTCGTTCATCTCCCTGCCAGTAGATCAACCGGCTGACCGCGTCCATCCGAAGCCCGTCAAAATGAAATTCCTCCAGCCAGTAATTCGCCGCCGACTGCAGGAAACAGCGCACCTCTCCCCGGGAATGCATGAAATTACAGCTTCCCCACTCACTTTCTCCTACTGCAGCATTTGGGTACTCATACAGACATGTTCCGTCAAATTCCTTCAAGCCATAATAATCCACCGCAAAATGCACCGGAACAAAATCCATAATCACTCCGATTCCTGCCTGATGGCATTTATCAACCAGCTTTTTCAGCTGATCCGGTGTCCCATACCGTGAAGTCGGCGCAAAAAATCCGGTATTCTGATACCCCCAGGAACCGTCAAACGGGTGCTCAGAAAGAGGCATGAATTCCAGATGTGTATAATGATTTTCCTTGATATATGGGATAAGAAGCTCCGCCAGTTCCTCGTAATCATACCAGTCCGTCTCTTCTTCCCCTTTCTTTTTCCAGGATCCTGCGTGCAGCTCGTAAATATTCAACGCCTCATCGTGCCTTACCGTGCGCGACTGCATCCATTCCTCGTCCTGAAACTGATAGGAATCCAACTCCGTCAGGATCGAACAGTTTGCCGGACGCAGCTCCATCTGAAATCCATAAGGATCCGCATGCTCTACCCGCCAGCCCTTTCCCGTGTAAATGCAATATTTATACATTTGTCCCAACTTTGCCGCAATCGGCTCCGATATATATACACCACTCTGGTTCTCCTGATACATCGGAATCTCCCGCCAGCTACTAAATTCTCCCATGACCGTAACGCCTCTCGCTCCCGGTGCAAATACACGGAAAATAAAATGATCCCCTTCTTTATGTGCTCCAAAATACCGGTAAACATCAAACAAATGACCTGTATAGAATTCTTTCTGCATTTCTCCTGGTTCCCCTTTCTCCTCATCGTATATCAGCTACGCCTATTATACAAAATGCAGAAAATAACCGTCAATAAAGCGGAAGACTACAATTTCTTGAAATTGTAGTCTTCCCATCATTTACGTTTCAAACCCTGCATACTGTGTCATATACAGTTCATAATATTTTCCTTTCTGTTCTTCAAATATATTGATGTATCTGTTATCTGTTGTCCTGTCACGAAAAGCCGGATATAAGAATCCAAATTCCGGTTTCCCCGGTTCGTACTCGCCGATAAGCGGACTGATTGTGCATAAAAGGTATGTATAAACCTCTTCCGATCCTTCCATCCACTCCTTATCACTGCCTTTTACGGGAACATCATATTGTCCGAAATAAAGATAACAAGCATACGGATATCCCGGATGAACTCTCTCTTGAATCAATTCATACAAAATATCCAGAAATGCATCATTCTTAAGTTCGGACTCTTTAATCCCATCCAATAACTGCCAGATGCTCCCCGGCTTTCTCGCAGAATCCGGGATTAGGTAGTCCTTCATTTGGTCATTGGTCCTGGAAATCAGAATCGTCTTCGCCAGATTCAGATTCTTTGTCCGGTCCGGTACCGACAATTTCAGAAAATGCGTATTAAAAGTCCCGTCAACATAACCTTCCTCATCAAAATACGCCCCTGCAATCCTCGACACCGAAGACCTGGCCGGGGTCATACGTCTGGTCAGTTCCAGCATATCTTCCCTGTTAATCATAATCACTACTCCCGCCTTTTCCTGTCATTATAAAATCAATTCCGGTTTGCGAGTGACCAGGGGACAGGTACCTAGTCACATTCAAATTAGTATTATTATAAACACAACATCGCATTAAGTCAATTAAGATGACTTTGGGAACGGATACATAATAAACGGTGCTTCGAATTCTAATTCCCGAAGCACCGCTCATCCCATTCATATCATATATTCTATTCGTCACACATAGAATCCTCATCCACCTTTTCCAGTTTTTCAACTCTTTTTTTGTATATCAGTGAGGATACTACTAATGCAGCCAAACATAAACCTCCCGTACAAACGAACATAAAAGCACCGGTCATAATAGATCCGATAAAATTATGATAATTTTGATAGGAAATCACAAACCAAATGACACCTAATGCAGTACCTGCAATTACACTGGCAATTGCGTTTGTTTTAAAATTTGGTTTTAATTTTCTGTCCCAAATTCCATTTTCATACAGGCAGCCGATAGATAAATTGCAAGGCACATAAATACGATTCATTCTCCTGCAAGATTTTTCGGACTGCCATTGCCCAAAAACATCTGAATCGGTATTGTGGTTCTTTGTCCCCAAGGCATTATCACACTTATGATTCCAACAATGAAAGTAGTTATAAAAAGAATTTCGTAATACTTCTTTTCCATGTTTTTTGTCAGCAGACCACATCTACACTCATTTTTCATTTTACGGTGCGTACGTACATAAATAAATTAATCCACACCCACTCCGATCCATCCCGATCTTAGCTATTTTTTAACATCTACATTCTTTATTTTCCAAGTGCCGTTTTCTGTGAAACTACAGTTGATTTTTCATAGCAGGCAAATGCCTCGTCTACCAGTTTCTTATCCGGCTTCGGTGTAACAAGGCTGACAAGCGGAACGATAATCAGACCGCCGAGCATTGCGATTGCACCCGTATTGATCGGAGACTGCATGATCACCGGAAGGCTTGATCTTGCAAACATATTGATAAACGTAAGACCGCAGCCCCAGATGAAGGATACCCAGCAGGATGCTACCGTTGTCTTCTTCCAGTACAGCGAATACAGGAACGGAGCCAGGAAGGAACCTGCAAGTGCTCCCCATGACACACCCATCAGCTGTGCGATGAAGGTTACGGAGCTCTTATACTGAATCAGTGCAAGTACTGCAGAAATCGCGATAAATACGACGATAAATCCACGGATTACAGTTACCTGCTTTTTGTCATCCATATCTTTTACCACGTTATCTTTAATAAAATCGATCGTCAGTGTGGAACTGGACGCGATTACCAGTGAGGACAGTGTAGACATAGATGCGGAAAGTACCAGGATTACTACCAATGCGATCAGCATCGGGCTTAAACTCTCCAACATGGTCGGGATAACAGAATCATATCCATTTGCGGCAATATCAATTTTATCGGAGAACAGACGTCCGAAACCGCCAAGGAAATAACATCCGCCGGCTACAACCAGAGCAAACAGCGTGGAAATAATAGTTCCTTTCTGAATCGCGTTCTCATCTTTGATCGCATAAAATTTCTGAACCATCTGTGGAAGTCCCCATGTACCAAGAGAAGTAAGGATAACCACAAACATCAGGTTCAGTGGATCAGGTCCAAAGAAAGATGCGAATACACCGGGCGCGGTAGAAACCGTTTCATCCGAAATCTGTGCAAGTCCCTGGTATGCTTCCATAAATCCGCCTTTGCTTGCAAGGACTGCCGCGATCACTGCAACAATACCTACCAGCATAACCATACCCTGAATGAAATCATTGATCGCAGTAGCCATATACCCTCCGGCAATTACATAGATACCGGTGAGAACTGCCATCAATACAATACATACGGAATAATCAATGTTAAATGCCATTCCGAATAATCTGGAAAGACCATTATAAAGCGATGCTGTATATGGGATCAGGAACACGAAGATAATCAGGGAAGCACACAATTTCAGTGCTTTACTGTTGTATCTCTGTCCGAAAAACTGCGGCATCGTCGCTGAATCAAGATGCTGTGTCATGATTCTGGTTCTTCTTCCCAGAACTACCCATGCAAGAAGTGAGCCAATAATGGCATTTCCAATACCGGCCCAGGTCGCTGCGATACCATATTTCCATCCAAACTGTCCCGCGTATCCTACAAATACGACCGCGGAAAAATAAGAAGTACCGTATGCGAAAGCGGTAAGCCACGGTCCAACCGAGCGGCCGCCCAATACAAAACCATTTACATCTGTTGCTGTTTTGCGGCAATACAGACCGATTGCGATCATCAGTGCAAAGTATGCCAGGAGTACAATTACTTTTAACATTTTCTTTCCTCTTCCCTCTCAACTAACTCATTGAGTTTGTGCTTTTTCTTTAGTACCTTAAAGTTTTAATCTTTAAATCGTTAAAGTAATAAAATTGTAGCATACGCCATTTGATCTGTCAATCAGATTACGGATACGTCCGCTTGTTTTTTGCCTTTTTTCATACAATAAGATGCTTTTTCATCGGGATTCTTTCATTGACAAATAAAATATTATGCTCTATCATTATTACAGCAACGCGTTAATATACAACTACAATCCAATCATAAATAAACAAAAACAACGAGGTAATCATCATGGCGAATTTAAATGAAAGAATGGTGGCATTGGGAACTTCCCGTTCCGTGATCCGTGAACTTTTCGAATTTGGTAAACAAAGAGCTGCAGAAATCGGCGCTGAGAATGTATTTGATTTCTCCATCGGAAATCCAAGTGTTCCGGCTCCGGATGCAGTCAATGAAACTGCAATCAAACTGCTTCAGGATACAGATCCTGTAGTTATTCATGGTTATACCAGCGCTCAGGGAGACATCGAAGTCAGAAAGCTCCTTGCCGATTCCGTAAACAGACGGTTCGATACATCTTTCGGACCGGATAACTTTTATGTATCCGTCGGTGCCGCCGCTGCACTTTGCTGCTGTCTGAATGGTCTTTGTAACAAGGATGACGAGGTCATTGTATTTGCACCATACTTCCCGGAATACAAAGTATTTATCGAAGGTGCCGGCGCAAAAATGAATCTGATCCCTGCCGATACCGAAGCTTTCCAGATCGACTTTGAAAAGTTTGAAGCAGCAATCAACGAGAACACAAAAGCAGTCATTGTAAACTCTCCGAATAACCCCTGCGGTGTTGTATATTCACATGAGACCTGCACAAAACTTGCGGAGATCCTCAACGCAAAATCTGCTGAATTGGGCCATCCGATCTACTTGATCGCGGATGAGCCTTATCGCGAGATCGTGTTCGATGGTATTGAGGTTCCGTACCTTCCTAAATACTACAACAATACTCTGGTGTGCTATTCCTGGTCCAAGTCCCTCTCCCTTCCGGGAGAACGTCTGGGATACGTTCTTGTTCCGGATGAAGTCGAGGAACACGGACTGGTGTACGCAGCTGTTGCAGGTGCAGGCCGTTCCCTTGGATATGTCAATGCACCCGGACTTTTCCAGCGCGTATGTGCCATGTGTGCAGATATGACTGCCGACATCACCATCTATGAGACCAACCGCAATCTCCTTTACAATGGGCTCCGCGAGATTGGTTTTGATGTAGTAAAACCGGACGGAACCTTCTACATCTTCCCGAAGACACTGGAAGAAGATGACGTTGCTTTCTGTGAAAGAGCAAAACAGTTTAATATCCTTATCGTTCCGGGATCCGGTTTCGGCTGTCCGGGACATGCACGTATTTCCTACTGCGTACCTACAGAAAGAATCGAACGCGCGCTTGATGCGTTCAAAAAACTGGCAGATTCTTATAAATAACACATAAAAATCTGTCAAATAAATACTAGAAGAGAAAACACCCATGATTATTGATTTTCATACTCATATATTTCCAGAGAAAATCGCAGAACGAGCGATTTCCAATCTGGCAGCAGTCATAAGACAAAAGCCCACCACCAACGGTTGTGCAGACGGCTTGCGTTCTTCCATGAAACAGGCCGGTATCGACATCAGTGTTGTGCTTCCTGTCGTAACCGATGTGAAGCAATTTGATTCCATCCTTCGTTTTGCGGTTTATATCAACGAGACGTATGCTTCCGTTCATGAGCAACGGCTGATTTCCCTTGCGGGTATCCATCCGGACGATCCTGACTGCAAAGCTCATCTGGCGCTGATTAAACGAGAAGGATTCGCCGGAGTCAAAGTCCACCCACATTATCAGAATGTAGAATTCAATGATATCCGCATGAAAAATCTGATCTATGCCGCATCCGAGATCGGTCTTCCGGTTATCACTCATGCCGGATATGATCCCTATACGCCGGATCATGAGTTCTGCACTCCCGATATGGTTCTCGACGTTTTGAAAGATGTTGCTCCGGAAAATCTGATTCTTGCACATTTAGGAAGCAACGAAAATTACGATGAGGCCGAAGAAAAACTCTGCGGTCAGAACATCTTTCTCGACACTGCTTACTCTATCACTCGTGTGAGTGAAGCCCAGTTTATCCGCATGGTGCGCAAACATGGCGCGGATAAGATTCTTTTTGCTACCGACTGTCCATGGGCAGACCAAAGAACCTGTGCTGAAATTCTGAAGGAAAGCGCACTCACTGATCGGGAAAAAGAATTGATTCTATCAGAAAATGCTATAAAATTATTAGGCATTCAATAAAAGTAAAACCCACTGAAGAATTCTCCGGTGGGTTTTGCTTTTCTCTCTATCCAATTACTTCATTGCGTCCATACCTACAATACGGAATCCTTTCGCATCCAGAATCTTTGCAGCTTGTGCATCATCATTCGTACGAATGATCATATATGCAACATCGTTCTTCTTTCCCAAAATCGTGTACATATACTCAATATTGATTCCTTCTGTCCCAAGTACAGCAATCATATTTGCAAGCATACCGGGCTCATCCTGAACTTCCACAGCGATGACATCGGTAATAGAGCAAATATAATTTTCATTTTTCAGAATGGTAACTGCGTTGAAAACATCATCCACGATGATACGGGCAATACCGAAATCAGAAGCTTCTGCTACTGAAATTGCACGAAGGTTGATTTTTTGAGCGGAAAGAACCGCTGCAACCTCAGCAAGTTTTCCCGGCTGGTTTTCAAGAAATACGGAAATCTGTTTAACTGTCATGAATTTTCCCTCCTATTCATTAACCCTGATACAGGTTTCGTTTATCAATCACTCGAACTGCTTTGCCTTCACTTCTTACAATGCTCTTAGGTGCAACCAGCTTAACCTTAGCGTAAATTCCAAGCATCGCTTTCAGTCCGTTTACAAGCTCTTTCTCTTTTTCGGATACAACACTCAAGTTGTCGGAGAACATCTCAGGTGTCATTTCTACCTGAACTTCGATGGTGTCACTGTTGTTTACACGATCAACGATGATCTGATAGTTCGCCGGATATCCCTGGTTCATAAGTACGGTCTCGATCTGGGACGGGAATACATTTACACCCTTAACGATCAGCATATCATCACTTCTTCCAAGCGGTTTGCTCATCTTCACATGCGTTCTTCCGCAAGAACATTTTTTCCTGCTTAAGATACAGATATCACGGGTACGATATCTCATGAGCGGGAATGCTTCTTTCGAAATGCTGGTAAATACAAGCTCGCCCTTCTCGCCGTCCGGAAGCACCTCTCCCGTGATCGGGTTGATGATTTCCGGAATAAAATGGTCTTCATTTACATGCATACCGGTCTGCTCTTCGCATTCGAAGGCTACACCCGGACCGGAAATTTCTGTAAGTCCATAAATATCATACGCTTTAATGCCAAGCTGTTCTTCGATATCATGGCGCATTTCTTCTGTCCATGCTTCTGCTCCGAAAATACCTGCTTTTAATTTGATCTGATCGCGTACCCCTTTTTCATGAATGCTCTCCGCTAGGTAGGCAGCATAAGATGGAGTACAGCAAAGAATCGTAGATCCCAGGTCTGTCATAAACTGAATCTGTCTCTCCGTATTTCCGGAAGACATCGGGAGCGTCAGACATCCTACTTTGTGGGAACCACCATTTAATCCCGGGCCGCCGGTAAACAAACCATAACCATAACTTACATGGCAGACATCTTCTTTGGTTCCGCCTGCGGCTACGATTGCTCTGGCGCAGCAATCCTCCCAGAGATCAATGTCATGCTGAGTATAGAAGGCAACCACACGTCTTCCGGTAGTACCACTGGTTGACTGAATGCGAACACATTCTGAAAGCGGACGTGCAAGCAATCCATATGGGTACTCGTCTCTTAAATCATCTTTTTCAATGAAAGGCAATTTCGGCAGATCATCCACAGACTTGATATCTTCCGGAGTCAGTCCTTTTTCCTCCATTTTCTTTCTGTACATTGGCACATTGTCCCAAACATTCCGGACCTGTTTTACAAGTCTCTCACTCTGGATCTTATGAATCTCATCCCTGGATGCGCATTCGATCTCTGGCTGAAAATATCTTTTCATCTCTTTTTCTCCTTCTTACTGTATTGTTTAACCTCTCCCGAGGGCAAACGCTCTTTTGTTCATTTCGACAAATTTTTCCGGAACACACTTCTCAATAGCACTGATCCATTTTTCTTCCGGAATATCAAAATATCTGGAAAGTCTTCCCATCAGGACCAGATTTACCGCTTTGGCAGAGCCAGCCTGCTCTGCAAGGGAAAGGCAGTCCATTGCATCAACTGCGATTCCTTCTGCTTCCATCTTATCGATCAGGTTCTCCGGATAAGAAGCTGCACCGGTGATGACCGGCATTGGATCGATCTCCTGGGTATTGACCACGATGCGTCCGCCTTTTTTCAAATATTCCACATAACGTGCCGCTTCCAGCTTTTCAAAGGATACGATAAAGTCTGCCTCACCCTTGTCAATGACCGGTGAATACACCTTCTCTCCAAATCTTACATATGTAACCACGCTTCCACCGCGTTGACTCATACCATGTACCTCAGATACTTTTACATCATATCCTTCATTCAGAAGGAGATATCCTAAAAGTTTGCTGGCAAGGAGAGATCCCTGTCCTCCTACACCGACAATCATTACATTCTTTGTCATTTCTTTATTCCTCCCCGCTCTGTAATGCATCAAACTTACACATCTGCTGGCAAACTCCGCAGCCAACGCACAATGTTGTATCGATCACAGCTTTTTTGTCTTTTACACTGATTGCAGGACATCCAAGACGCATACAGGATTTACATCCTACACAGTTATCCACAGCAACTTTCAAAGGAGCTTTATGTTTTACATATTTAAGAAGTGCACATGGGCGGCGGCTGATGATGACAGACGGCTCATCTGCTGCAAGTTCTTCTTTCAATACTTTATCGCACTCTTCCAGATTGTATGGATCCACGACAGCTACGCGGTTGAAGCCCATCGCTCTGCACAATGCCTCCAGATCAATCTTTCCTGCCGGATCACCTTTGATGTTGTATCCGGTCGTCGGATTCTGCTGATGACCGGTCATACCGGTAATGGAATTATCCAGAATGATAATGGTGGAATTACTCTGGTTATAGGCAACATTTGCCAAACCGGTCATACCGGAATGCATAAAGGTGGAATCACCGATTACGGCTACTGTCTTTCCTTCACTTTCTTCGCCGCTGGCTTTGTTAAATCCGTGAACGGCACTGATGGATGCACCCATGCAAAGAGTCATATCCATAGCGGCAAGGGGAGCTACCGCGCCAAGGGTATAGCAGCCGATATCTCCAAGAACCGTGCATTTATTCTTGGAAAGAGTATAGAACAGTCCTCTGTGCGGGCATCCTGCACACATAACAGGCGGTCTTCCCGGAAGCTGTTCGCCAAGAGAATAACAGTCTGCACATTTTCCTTCTATTTTTTCCGCAATGAGATTCTGAGAAAACTCGCCGCAGATCGGAAGCAGATCTTTTCCTGATAAAGTCAGGCCAAGTTGCTTACAATGATTTTCAATGATCGGATCCAGCTCTTCGATCACGATCAGCTTTTCAACCTTTGCCGCAAAATCCCGAATCAGTTTTACCGGCAGCGGATTTACCATACCAAGCTTCAAGATACTTGCATTTTCTCCGTAAACTTCCTTCGCATACTGATAGCAGGTGGACGAAGTGATGATACCCAGTGCGGTTCCTCCCATCTCCACACGATTCAGCGGGCTGGTCTCCGCGTATTCGATCAGTTTTCTGGTCCGTTCTTCTACAAATGGATGACGGCGGATCGCATTACCCGGCATCATTACATATTTCTGAATCTTCTTTTCATATGGCTTCTGCTTAGGAACCACACGCTCGCCCGGAACGACAACGCTCTGGGAATGTGCTACTCTGGTACACATTTTTATAATGACCGGAGTATCAAATGTCTCCGAAATCTCATATGCGGTCTTTACAAATTCCAGTGCTTCTGCAGAGTCAGACGGCTCCAACATAGGTACCTTCGCTGCGATTGCATGATGGCGGGAATCCTGCTCATTCTGGGAAGAATGCATGCCCGGATCATCCGCCACGCAAATCACCATCCCTGCATTTACACCTGTATAGGAGCAGGTATAGAGCGGATCGGCCGCTACATTAAGTCCGACATGCTTCATGCCGCAAAAGCTTCTTTTTCCGGCAAGACAGGCTCCAAAAGCAACTTCCATGGCCACCTTTTCATTCGGAGCCCATTCACAATAGACCTCATCATATTTTGCAATTTCTTCTGTGACTTCCGTACTTGGCGTCCCCGGATAACTGGACACCACGCTGCATCCTGCCTCGTATAAACCTCTGGCAAATGCCTTATTACCTAGCATCAACTGTTTCATCGGTATCGTAACTCTCCTTTCAACTTTCACTTTCTGCATTTACTTCGCTCTCTTCCAAACGAATCAACGTCTTCTCCAGCATACCCGTACCGCCATTCAACACACGGCTCACACGGCTGATAGTTGCTGTGCTGGCACTTGTTGTACTCATAATATCTGAATAGATTTTTCCCTTTGAGAGCATTCTCGCCACATCAAAACGCTGTTCTATAGCGCGAAGCTCTGTCTCTGCACAGATATCCTCAAAAAAATCCATACATTCTTCTATTGATTCCAGCTGAAGAATTGCCTTATACATATCTTCGTTTCTGGTTCTCTGAAAATTCTTTTTCATATAAACCTCTCTTTTCTGCACAATGAGTACACTTTATTACTGTATTCTATTATTGTATCATTTTTATCGGAATAGGTAAACAGTATTTTTATATCGGCAGAAGCTCCTCCGACGTTAAACAAATCGTACCTTTCAAAGTATCCTGCCAGATTATTGACTTTATCTTTCAAATATGCTATCTTGATTTAAAGTATTAAAGTTTGAATTGAGAGGAAATCCATCATGCCTGTTACTGATTTACTTGAGAGAAATCACAAATTATATGGGGACGAAGTGGCTCTTGTGGAACTGAACCCATCTGTGAAAGACACCAAAAGAACCAGCTGGAGAGAATACAGTCTGGTACAGCCTACTTCTTTTGAACCGTACAGAAGAGAAATCACATGGAGTGTCTTTGATGAAAAAGCAAACCGCGTTGCAAATATGCTTCTGGAACGTGGAATTAAGAAAGGGGACCGCGTTGCAATTCTGATGTTTAACTGTCTGGAATGGCTGCCGATTTATTTCGGAATTTTGAAAACCGGTGCGATCGCCGTTCCTTTTAACTTCCGTTTTGATTCTTCTGAAATCAAATATTGTGCAGATCTGGCCGAAGTACATGTCTTATTCTTTGGGCCGGAATTTATCGGCCGAATTGAAGCGATTGTTGATGAGCTGACCAAGGGACGGCTTCTTATTTATGTAGGAGACACCTGTCCCACCTTTGCCGAAAGCTATCGTGAAATGGTAGCCGACTGTTCCAGCCAGCCTCCGATGATCCATCTGGAAGAAAGCGATGATGCCGCTATCTACTTTTCTTCCGGAACCACCGGATTCCCGAAAGCAATTTTACATAATCATGAAAGTCTGACCCAGGCTGCAGAGATGGAACAGAAACATCACCTGACAGACCGGAACGATACCTTCCTTTGTATCCCGCCGCTTTATCATACCGGAGCAAAATTCCACTGGATGGGAAGTCTCTGCGCAGGAAGCAAAGCAGTTCTTCTGAAGGGCACGACTCCGGAAATCATTCTGGATGCTATTTCAAGAGAAAAATGTACTATCGTATGGCTTCTGGTTCCGTGGGCTCAGGATATCCTGAATGCTCTGGACCGAGGTGATGTGAAGCTCGAAGATTATGAGCTGAGTCAGTGGAGGCTGATGCACATTGGTGCGCAGCCTGTTCCGCCATCTCTGATCAAACACTGGAAAGAATACTTCCCGAACCATCTCTACGATACCAACTACGGACTTTCCGAGTCCACTGGTCCCGGATGTGTTCACCTTGGTGTAGAGAATATTCATAAAGTCGGTGCTATCGGTGTTCCCGGATATCGCTGGGAATGCAAGATCGTAGACGAGAATCTGAAAGAAGTTCCGTTTGGAGAAGTTGGAGAGCTCTGTGTCAAGGGTCCCGGTGTTATGACCTGTTATTACAATGATCCGAAGGCTACCGCAGAGACGATCGTAGACGGCTGGCTCCGTACCGGTGATATGGCCATGCAGGATGAAGACGGCTTCTACTTCCTCGTAGACCGTAAGAAAGATGTCATCGTCAGCGGTGGAGAAAACATTTATCCGGTACAGATTGAAAACTTCCTGAGCACCTTCGATAAGGTCAATGACGTTGCCGTTATCGGTCTTCCGGATCCACGTCTCGGCGAGATCACAGGTGCGATTATCTCGATCAAACCGGGCATGACCTGCACAGAGGAAGAAATCGAAGAATTCTGCAAAGGACTTCCAAGATATAAGAGACCGAAGAAAATTATCTTCGCAGACGTTCCGAGAAATGCCACCGGCAAAATTGAAAAACCTGCCCTCCGCAAGAAGTACGGCGCAGATCAGCTGGTTGCACAGCAGAACCGGGGTTAATTTCGGGGACATAAAAATAAGTTTACAATGATATGTTTTAAGGAGAGTACTCAATGTACTCTCCTCATTTCATTCCCGTTGATTCCAACATTTATCTCTACACTTCTTCTATCTCTATAATCTGCTCCATTGCTATCTTCATTCCACTATCCATGAGAATGACTTTTTCCACCTCATCCATCTTTTTGACCGTTCCCACATCCGTAAGATATGCCCCGCCGCATTTTTGAGTATCCGGCCTGAAATATGTGATAGACACATTTCTTTTTTCAGACAAATGCTGAGAGATATCGTAAAGCTTCTCATTGATCTTCTCGATCGCAGTCTCATCAAGCATGATCTTCTCATCTGTAAGTCTTGCGGTTTCTTCGATGGCTTCCTCATGTCCGGCAAGGGCCGCAAAAGGCGCAAACTGCGCTGCCCTGTCGTGGAGTGACATGTGTGTCCGCTCTTTAGACTGGTGGTGTGGCAGGTCCATAATATCATCATATCTGTGCTCGTCTTTATAATATCCACTCACGCTTTATGGCCTCCTATCTGTCCATTTCTTTCTCTGGTCATAGCGCCCTCTTCCAAATTCATTCCCTTAAGGACCGCGTTCTTACCGTATTTTTTCTGAATATCCAGAACCGCCCGCTGAAGCTTTTTCTCCTTCTCGCGCTCTTTGTTCTCCTGCTCTCTTTCTCGTTCGAGCGCTGCATAATCCGTAAATAAATCAAGCTGTTCAAAAGTCTGCTTCTTAGGAACTTCACTCTCAGGGATCACCCTTGACGCCACAACATTCACCCTTCGCACAAGTAAATCCGGATTGACGATCCTGTCAAACAGTTCTTCCACTGCTTTCATAATAATCCTGGTAGAAGAAGTCTGACAAGGCAGATTCATGGTTCCATGCGCATGCTTCGGAACTCGTCTTCCATAATGGTCTGTAGTAACCTCTCCATGATATTTATTCCTGATTGCAGGATCCGTCAGATTCTCTATGTCATATCCGATCGTAAGTACCATCTGATCTGTGACAAGCTTCTTATCCACCAGATCGAGCACCAGTAAATCCGTCATTTCCTTTACGATCAGCCTTGCTTTTTCTGCCGTGTACGCGCAATGAAGCACCTGACCGGAGCCCAGGCTGTTCTTCTGCGGTCTATAAGCCTTGATCTCCGCAATGGTCGTAGGCTCCCATCCCCACGCATGGTCGATTAAAAGCTCCGCATTCACTCCAAACAGCTTATATAAAAATGCCTCATTATAATACTCATTCGGCTTTCCGATCGAACAACGCGCAATATCTCCCATAGTATATAAGCCATTTGCCATAAGCTTCTTTGCGTATCCCGGGCCGACTCGCCAGAAATCCGTAAGCGGGACATGATTCCACAAAAGCTTTCTATAGGACATCTCATCAAGTTCTGCGATCCGGACTCCGTCCGCGTCCGCAGGGATCTTCTTGGCTACAATATCCATAGCAACCTTACAAAGGTACATATTGGTACCGATTCCCGCTGTTGCTGTCACTCCCGTTTCCCGCAGCACATCCCGAATCATTTTAAGCGCAAGCTCACGGGCACTCATCCCATAAGTATTCAGATAAGTCGTAGCATCAATGAATACCTCATCAATAGAATATACATGCATATCCTCAGGTGCAATATATCTTAAATAAATATCAAAAATCCTCGTACTGTATTCCATGTAATATGCCATTCTCGGAGCTGCTGCTATATAAGCCACCTCCAGATCTGGAGACTTTGCAAGCTCTACTGCATGAAAAGACGCTCCTGTAAATTCTCCGCCCGGTATCTTTGATCTTCTCTCTCTATTTACTTCCTTGATCTTTTGAACCACCTCAAATAATCTTGGCCTTCCCGGAATACCGTAGCTCTTCATGGAAGGGGATACCGCAAGGCATATGGTCTTCTCTGTCCTGGATGCATCCGCAACGACCAGATTCGTAGTAAGCGGATCAAGACCTCTTTCGATACATTCTACAGAGGCATAAAAAGATTTCAAATCAATTGCAATATATGTTCTGTCTGTCACATCTAAGCCTCCTCTCAGGTTTCTATGGTCTCATTACCAATCATTCCCCTATATCTTGTTGTTGAAATCGAATGTATGTTCGTGTATAATTATATCAGATCCTTTCAATATTTTCAACCAGGAGATGATAGACATGAACAAAATGTTTCGAGCGAGGAGTGATGCTTTATGAGTCAAATCCTATCCTCCAACTCCCATGATTATCTGCCCATGCAGATTGTCCCGGTCATCGCTTCCTTTAACGATGACGGGCAGATCAAGCCTCTTTATGTCGGCATCAACGGCGAGCGGTACAAGGTGGATTCCTATTGGGTAAGGCGCAGTTTCTCGAATCAGATAGAATTCCATTGTAAACTCATCATCGAAAATATGCGAAAACCGGTTATTATGACCTATTACCTGAATGAGTGTATCTGGACGATCCCGAATATCCCGGAGCGTAATTAGAGCCGATGGACCTTGCCCATCGGCTCTGATGATCTGCAATTATTTTCGGCTCTCTTTTTTCTTCTGCGCCATGTTCAGGAAAATTGCTATGCAGTTCAGCACCAAAGCCATAGGCAGGTACCAATTAGGTTCTCCCTTCGGAATAATACGGCACATGGATTGCACAAGAAAGAAAACCGCACCAAGTTCTGTATGTTTTTTAAAAAACAACCGATGTTTCGTTTACTTCTGAAAAACCTTATTAATATGGGATTCTACGAATCATTTACTTCACAATTTTCTTGTGAATGTTGCTCAATTCAAGAATATGTGCATCATAAACCCGATTAAAAAGCAAACCGCCGCCGTAACAACAGCACTGATGATAACTTTTAATTCATTTTGGTATGGACGCTTTCCTACTTCCATCGCTTTGTGAAGTTCATCCAGCTTCTTCCCTTCTGTAAAGGCGACTATCTCCTTGTATGTCTGAATATCATTTTCTTTCTTAATTTTTTTCAACTTTCAATGCCCAAAACATGGTTATGGCAAATAACAGCCAGAAAGGTATAAACGTATAGTATTCTAACCAGATAAACAGCGGGGCCGCTGAGATAATCAAAATCAAAAACTGAATACTGAAAATGTTTCCGTAATAATTAAACTTCTTAACTTCCTGCTCGTTGATCATTTCTTTCATTGTCTCTATATCTCCTTTAATTAGTTGGTCGAGAGATACATTAAACAATGAACTGAGAAGCAACAGGCTTTGAATATCGGGGTAGCTTTTTCCGTTCTCCAAATTTGAAATCGTCTGTCTTGTCACATATACCTTTTCAGCCAGTTCCTCTTGGGACAGCGAATGGTATTTTCTCAACTCCATCAAATTATCCGCAAACATTATTTTCCACCTCCAATTTCGCAGGCGCACCATCTGATATTATCAATGTAAGTTTTCCTCTTATTATTACCACCTATGCTATTATTCTTAACATCATGGTAGCATGAACGGGGCAGTAATTCTACCAACGAAAGCAAACAATTCTGCATGTTTCTTGTAAAAAAAGTGGCATCCGGATTATATCGTTCATGTCTACACTTCCACTACATTCGTAAGGATATTGAAAAAATAAAGACTTAATAAAGATTGATCTTTTCCAATCAAATAGAGGCGTACCACCATTTCTGGTGATGCGCCTTACTGCTATTTATCTCTCAATTTCATCTATAATATTCGATTTCACAATCTTTCTCGCTGGAATACTAACTGCTATGATTGCAATCAAAATATTCAGAACCATAAGCGCTGCCATGATCCCATTTGGAACTCCTGCTGTAAAGTGCAGAAACTGTACTACATGAGCCATGTAATAATCCATGATTTTCCGAAAAACAATATTGTAAATCAGGAAAATAAACAAATCTGCCAGAATCCCATATAAGAATCCTGTTCTTAAGATCATTCCATAAAATCCAATATCAGTAATCCCCATCGCCCGGATAATACCATATTCACGCCTATGGAATAATATGGAATAGTTCATACTATTCATGATATGGAACAAACTGATCACCAGTAAGATCAGGGCAATTCCCGAAAAGAATAACTGTTGCTGCCGCAGATAATTCTTCTGGGTTTCGATTGCTGCAGTATAATCCTGCAAGACCGCCTTTGGTACATCCTGAATCTTTTGCAGTAACTGACCGCTTGCCTGATCAGGGTCTGCCCCGGCAGCCGGGGATGCATTCACAAAGCTGTAATCCTCTATTCCAAACTGACTGCTCATCTGCCTGTTTGTCATGATAAAACTCGGACTATTACTCCATGGTTCCACGTTCAGGAATCTGTCCTCCTGGACCAATGCGCGGCTTACGATAGCTGCAATTTTAAAATCCTTTGCTATGTAGTTTTCCTCTGCCTCCCGGAACGTCAACACCTCCTGGGAACAGTTCAGGTTTCCTGGAACCCGCAGTGTAATCGTATCTCCGGGATGTTTTCCGTAAAAGTTATAATTTCCCTGTCCGTCCATGTTTGCGACTGCTATAATCTGATTCCCTTCTTCCAACTTTTCCGGGATCATCTCTCCCTCCAGAATAAACTCCTGTAGTTGTTCGAGTAATCCGGCATCATATCCGTAAACATCATACTTGATCCCGTAGGTTCCATCTTCTTTGTCTATACAGATTCCCCCATACTGCTGCTGGAAGTAACCGTCTGCATTCCGCTCATTAAAATATTTCTCCCATTCCAGTTCCTGTGCCTGAATCGTAAGTTCTCCCAACGTATATTTCGTTGCATATACCTCCGACAACTCAGACATAGCCTTTATTGCATCAACGGTTGACGCCGGAATGGTATCCGACAAAACATTTGATTTTACAGAAACCCTATATTCCGATCCCAGACCATCGTCTGACTTCATGGACATTTCTGCGTGTACTTTCAGATTTTCCACCATATAAGTGGTACAAAGGAAGATACATCCTCCAATCGACAAGGACAGCAAAATTCCAATGACTCTTTTTTTATTAGAAAACATGAATTTTCTTACTACAACATTTGCAAGCCTGACATTTCTTAAGCTGTATATCTTCCTCCTGCTTTTTACAAAAGAGGTATCTCCGCTCATCACCTGCCGGATCGATTGTTTTCGCACAGAGTATACCGTGCAAAAACCAACGGCCGCCAATGTTACCAATAAGAAAAGAAAACCGATGACCATCGCATCCCAGGACACATGGAACGCCGCAGTTCTCATACTCTCCTGGATGGCAGTCTGATCCAGCCCGGAAAGTTCAATACCAGTTCCTGCTACTCCAACCGTTTGAGTAGAAAAGACACCATCTAACTGTCCGTAAAGCTGATTCAGAATCCCGTTTCCTAACAGACACCCCATCGGATAACCGATAAAAAATAAGATCCATAATTCTAAA
The DNA here is from genome assembly GCF_052065395.1 of Bariatricus sp. HCP28S3_F11. NCBI lineage: Bacteria > Bacillati > Bacillota > Clostridia > Lachnospirales > Lachnospiraceae > Bariatricus > Bariatricus sp. HCP28S3_F11. The sequence continues at coordinate 21,368 of NZ_JBQHUC010000005.1, forward strand.
ATCAGCGTGCCGCCAATGCTTTTTTCACTGATTCCAAGTGTCTGCATCACGCCATACTCCGCTGTGCGTTTGGAAACAGAGATATGAAAGATGCTGTTTATGATGAACAGACTAAAAACACAGAGCAGCAAGATCATCCCATTGAATGCCAGGTTATACTCGCTCTGCAATTTCAAAACAATGTATGTGAAATTACCACTCTCATCTGTCAATGCAAACTTTACGATGTCTGCAATACTGTCCGGCTGCTCACCGCCCAGATACCTGACAACTTCATCATTTGCCGTTACTGCATCACTGGAAATTTGATACTTCTTCAAAAACACATCCAACTGCTTATACAGCTTCTCACTTTCATCGAATCTCAAATATAAGAGTGGCTGGCTTCCCCGGCCTTCAAAATCCTCTCCCACAAAAAGTTCCATTTCATTGGAACTGGCTGCCCAGGCACTTTTTATGATTCCGGTCATGACATAATCTTTTCCATTCAGGCTTAATGTATCGCCAATCTCTCCTGAAAATCCCAAATTCCCCAACGTGTAACGATCCGCCGCGATCTCGTTTGATCCTGCGGGATAAATTCCCTCAATAAGCTCCCGGTGTGCCATCTGTCGGTAAGATTCATCCGTATTGATAAAATAGATGAGATAAGGTTCTGTCACCACATCCCGGATTTCCATTTTACCGCATTGCTCCACCTGAAATCCGGCATCTGTTTGCCCACTGCGTACTTCCTCAAACACCTCCGGTTCCACATCCAGGTAATAATGCCAATCCCCATATATGGCCTTATGAGTCTCCAGACTGTTCATCTGGCTGCTGTAGATCAGGGAACTAACGCCAGACAACAAGGCAGCCGTTAAGATGATACTTGCCAGAATTGCAAAAGTCTGACTTTTATAATACCGCATATACTTATACGCCAGTATTAACATACGCCATCACCACCTTTTTGGGGAAACAGGTGTGTTCCTGACGTTACCATTCCATCTTCAATATGGATGATTCTGTCACAAATCTGTGCAATGGTCTCATTATGCGTTACCATCAGGATTGTCTGATTGTACTTTCTGCAGCTTGTTTTCAGCAATCCGATAACTTCTATGGTTGTAGCTGAATCAAGGTTCCCGGTGGGTTCATCCGCCAGAAGGATTGCAGGTTTATTGACTAAGGCCCTTGCGATCGCAACCCTCTGCTGCTGTCCGCCTGACAGCTCATTCGGATACTTTTTCCGTTTATCCCAGATTCCCAGTTCCTTCAGCAATTGTTCGATATACTTACGATTGATATGCTTTCCTTTGTCAAAAGTTACCGGGAGGGCAACATTATCATACACATTCAAGACGGGCATGAGACTGTAATTTTGGAACACAAACCCGATGTTTCTCCGTCGGAAAATGGTCAGTTCCTTTCTGGTCAGTGTACCGATCTCTTTCCCTTTTACAAGAATTCTCCCCTTTGTAGGAGTATCCAAACCTCCGACAAGGTTTAGAAGTGTGGATTTCCCACTGCCAGAGGTTCCTACAATAGCAATAAATTCTCCTTCTTTAACTTGTATATTGATATCCTTTAGCGCTTTTACCTGATTCTCTTTTTCACCATATATTTTTTCTACATGGCTTAATTCCAGTATATTGCTCATGGCTTACCGCTCCTTTCCTGTTGATACCAACAGTATATCTATGGAATCTTGCATTTTCTTTACAGGGCGGTAATCAATTCTTACAGTTTTGTAAGAACACCGAAAAGCAGCTTCCTTCTCCATAGACGGACTTCACTACCATATAGCCTTTTTCCTTTTCAAGAATCAAGTTAGACAGATACAGCCCAATGCCGGAGCCTTCTATGTGTTCCACTTCCCGGCTTCTGTAAAAGCGTTTAAATATTTCCGTTGTCTCCTCCTCATGGATACCGCATCCGTTATCTAAAATCTGAATCTCCGTATAGATTTCATAAGGACAAACCTTGATCTGGATTGTGCCTCCCTGCTGCGTGTATTTGATCGCATTCTCCAGAAGATTTACAAAAACTTCAACCGTCCACTTCCGGTTATGAAACAGCAGGATATCCTCATATGGTTCCGAAATTAGCATGATCCCTTTCTTCTCTAGCTTTTCATATACAGTATCTATTGCATCCAGAAGCGTTTTTCTGATTGAGATTCCTTCTGCATCAAATACAATCACATCCTGCTCCAGTTTTACCATCTTAGCCAATGAGCCTATGATCCAGTCCAGCTTATCAATCTGCTTTTTGATTTTTTCAGCAACTTCAGCTTGCTTCTTTTCCTCTAATTCCTGACCGTTTAATATTTCTGTATAGATAGAGAGGTTTGCTAACGGTGTTTTAAGCTGATGCGACATATTGGAAACAAGGCTTTTTACTTGCTCTTTTTCTGCTTCTGCCACTTCCACCTGTTTTCCCAAAACTTCCTGAATCCGATTGATCTTATTTACCAGGGCAGACAGTTCTCCCTCCTGGACATCGGATAGTTCTATCTTTTCCTGATTTAACACACAATCTAATAACCTGTCTATCGAACGATAGGTTTTTCTATTTTTATAAATACTATACCCTGCAGTGAAACATAACAACACCACAAGTATGATATTGAGCATCATGTTCTTATTCCTTCCAAATATATCCCACTCCATGAACGGTCTTTATGAACTTTGGATTGGATGCATCCTCTTCTATCTTCATTCTCAATCTGCTGATATTCACAGAAACTGTATTGTTATCTACATACTTTCCGTCGCTATCCCATATCTGGCTTAAAATCTGTTCCTTTGACAGCACATGATTTTTATTTTCAATCAAGTACATCAGCAGCCGGTACTCTAATTTGCTTAATGTAATTTCTTCCTCATTCTTATAGACTTTACAGGTACTTTTATCAATGACAATATTTCCGGAACATAAATTTGCCGTTTCTGCTTTTTCATTCAGAATCCGTTTCATTCTCGCTTTCAGCACACCAAGTGAAAACGGTTTTGACAGATAATCATTCACCCCCAGTTCCAATGCCCTGATCTCATCCATTTCCGTATCACGGGCAGTCAGCATGATAATGGGAATCATACTGAACCGGCGCACTTTCCTGCACAGATCAAATCCAGTTCCATCCGGGAGGTTGCAATCCAAAAGCACAAGATCATAACTGCCTTTTTTGATTTCCTGCTGTCCCTCTCTTCCGGTTCCCACATCGAAAACCTCATATCCATCTCCTTCAAAAGAAAAGTGCAATCCTTCTCTTAAATCAATATCATCCTCTATGATTAACAGTTTTTTACCAACCATTATTTTCTCCTTTCCAGGAAATCATCACTCTCGTTATTTCACAGTGCCGCACTGACTTTACTCATATCTGTAATAAAATACCAACCATCCGATTGATGGTTGGCAAAGCATTAAATCAACTGCAATTTTCTTTTACAAAATCAACAATATCCTGATTCACTTCCCTAATCCTACTATCCCGTTCCATCTCAGAAATGCTCATCCAATAATACTGTACACCATCAATTTCAAACGAATTATCTTGCATTATATTTGGAAACGTTTTAAGCGTAACTTGATAAAGTCTGTGACAATAAACCCGCATTTCTTTATGATTTTGTGAATATTTTTCATGAATTTTCTGTGACATATATTCAATAGAAATATCTTCGCTTTTTATTTTCAATTCATGTGAGATATGATCTATAATAAATTTTTCATTGTTTTGGTTGGTCTTGTAATTTAAAAACAATTTACAATTCCACTTCGGCTCATCATACACTAAGAATCTATTTGGGAATTCACTATACGTATCTTTTATTGCTATAATAGAATGGTTATGAGTTATTTGGTTTAATTTATTGATATCCTTAAAAAGATCTTCTTTCGAGTAATTATTTTTCGCGCCGGACCATATATCTTTTACACTTTTTGCTGTAAAGAATAATCCCAACATTACAAACGTTGTTTTTATTGCTGCTCCGGGCACGCCAAATATTTCTTTGTAGGTTGCCAAAAAAACCGAAACCAGAAACGAAACCGCGGACAAAAGGCTATCCCAAACTACCTCTTTCCCTATGAATTGTTTCTTCTTTTCCAACAGAAGATCTAGTTCTGTTTCGTCTATTAATATCTTCATAGTAATCACCACACAGAAAAATATGTTATATTATACCGTCTAAAAACATATTTGACAATATACTATGTTATATTTTTATATAAAGTTATCCGTGTATAACCAGTGAGCCCGCTGATATGCCTGCTTCCACTGAAAACGAACCTGGCATCCCCGATGGAGAAGTTTTGCAATAGGCTATCTGTTTTTCAAACATGGTATGACCGGCTGTAACGCCACGGAAAAAAGCAAAAGCCCCTCTATAAAATCAAACAGGTCAGATGTTTGTTCTGGTTCTAAGAATAGAACAGTCAAGTAAAATACAAATGTAATACAACCACAAATAAACAGCGAATGCATTCTTTTGATTATTTTTTCTTATACCTTCTGAATATTCTGCTGCCTGCAACAAGGTATCCTTTAACTCTGTATCCATTGTCTCCTTTCTCCTTTCTCCACGAAAGATTTCATTTAGATCAACATCATAAAAATCAGCAAGTTCAACTATCACAGATAAATCCGGAAGATTATTTCCCGTATCCCAGCGAGCAATGCAGGAATTTTCTCTGCAGACAACAAATGTCCCACACCATTTTAAGCATAGAGTCCTGTTCAATTATCCAGATTTTTCAAAATCGCTGGCATGCACCAGTTCTGCCATTCGATTCAATTTGAACATCCGATAGTCATTCCTAAGCAGACAATATCCATAGATGTACCAATAACATCCGATGATCCAGCCTTGAGTTTTTCCATAAGCTGCCCATAATAATGGCTTCCACTCACACTGTCAAGACTTCGAAGACCTGCCAGAATCATCTGCATATCCCTAGATGTCAGAATCGTCCGATCCATCCTATAACCATCCATAATGCTGATGCCGCCGCCCGCACCCTGTGATGTAAAAATCGGAATGCCGGCCCTACATAAATCTTCAATATCTCTGTTTATCGTTCTTCTTGAAACCTCAAATCTTTCTGCCAATTCCGGAGCAGTAATTTTCTCTTCCTGCAAAAGGATAGAAAGAATACCGATAAGCCTATCTATTTTCATATCACGTTCACTTCCTGATTCATTATACCATCCATAACACGACATCTGTATGTCATGTTCAGTTTATATTATACACAAAATAAAAAGATGTTACATCTAAATTCAACAGGCAAATCCCCATATTCGTCAATATTTTCTCACATTCCCCCATCCCGTGCATACCTTAAATCAGATACTTTTTTGTTCAGGAGGATACTATGAAAAAGAAAACCATCTCATTCTTACTGGCAGGCATACTTCTCGTAAGCCTGCTCCCTGCATGCTCGGCAAATGAAAGCAGTGATCCCGCTGCCGTTCCTGCTGCCACTGAAAGCAATTCCGAAAACACTGCTCACAAAAAAATGACGGAAGTTACTCTAAATGAAGTTGCACATTCTATCTTCTATGCACCGCAATACGTGGCAATCGAAGAAGGGTATTTTGAGGAAGAAGGAATTTCTCTCCAACTCATCACTGGTTTTGGAGCAGATAAAGTCATGACCGCCGTTCTTTCCGGGGAGGCCGATATCGGATTCATGGGAAGCGAATCTTCCATCTACACGTATCAGGAAGGTGCAAATGATGTGATCGTCAACTTCGCGCAGCTTACACAAAGAGCCGGGAACTTTCTTGTCGCAAGGGAAGAAATGGCGGATTTCTCCTGGGATGATTTGAAAGGGAAAGATGTGTTGGGTGGCCGAAAAGGTGGCATGCCGGAAATGGTATTCGAGTATATCCTCAAACAAAATGGAATTGATCCTTCCAAAGACCTGACCATCAATCAAAGCATCGATTTCGGTTCCACCGCCGCCGCATTTTCCGGCGGTCAGGGAGACTTCACGATCGAGTTCGAACCTGCAGCAACCACACTGGAACAGCAGAATGCCGGTTATGTCGTAGCATCACTCGGTGTAGATTCCGGTTACGTTCCCTACACAGCCTACAGTGCAAAAAGCAGCTATATGAAAGGAAACTCGGATGTGATCCAAAGTTTCACCAATGCGCTTCAAAAAGGTATGGATTACGTCCAGACACATACCCCGGAAGAAATCGCCGAAGTCATTGCTCCACAATTCAAGGAGAACGATCTTGAAACCATCACCGCCATCGTCAGACGTTATTATGAACAGGATACCTGGAAAGAGAATCTGATTTTTGAAAAAGAAAGCTTCGAACTTCTGCAGGATATCCTGCAAAGTGCCGGAGAGCTGGAAGAAAGAACACCATATGAAAAACTTGTTACAACAAAATATGCCAAGAATGCTGCAAAATAAAAAGTAAAAGGTGGCTGATGGGGACGTATCCCCCACCAGCCACCCTACCAGTCACTTATCGGATAAATCCCTGCTGATATGCTCTCATTTTATTAAATGAATACATCTCAGCAATCGTTGCCTGATAATACGGTTCTACATAAAGCACGGACAGAATTCCGCATGTAAATACAGATAAAATATTCCATCCGATGAAGGAAAGATCAAGCACAAATGCCTCCCATTTCTGGCCTTCCATCATCTGTTTGCTGATCAGGAATGCTTCTTTTCTGTCCATTCCCGGATTCTCGGCAAGGATGTACGGGACCATTTTATATTCGTAAGATTTCACGATTCCCGGTACCACGAGAAGAAGTGACCACAGGAACACATACAAGTCTCTAAGAAACATAGTCAGTACAACGTTGCCGTAATGTCCTGATCTGAACGGATCGAGCATCGTCCCTACTCCCGGTCTTTCGGTCTGGTTCAATACGAAGAAACGTGATCCACCGACGATCAGTACGTTTTCCACCAGATACTGAAGCACCATTCCGACCAGTGCCATCACAAGCACGATCGATGTAGCAATTCCTGCAAACAACATTCCTTTCGGTGAACTCAGGAAGTCCTCAATCACATTTTGAGATGCTGAACCGGAATACTCGACTGTATCCGAATACTGAAGTCTTTCTGTGACATTTCCGCCTCCGAAGATCAGGGAAATAATTCCCATCAGAAGTGCAACCGCAACTGCTGCACCATAGTTGCGTTTAAACGCCATTTTCCCTCTCATTTTTAGTTCCTGTCTGTTCCACATAGCTGTTACCTCCTAAACTAAATCATTCTTTCGCTTCCTGTATGCGCTCATTCAGATCATTTAAATAAACCCAGCGCTCCATCTTCTCTTCTAATTCTGCTTCCACCCCTTCTTTCTCAGCTATAAGTTCGCCAAGGCGAAGAGAGTTTGTTGCATTTTTCAGAATCTCTTCGTCCAGATTTTCAATTTTTGCTTCCAATCTGGCAATATCGTCATCAATCGTTTCGAATTCTTTCTGTTCTTTATAGGTAAATCTAAGTTTTTTCTCACGCTGTTTCCATGTGTCTTTGGCGGGTTGTTTCTGATTTTCCGTCGTTCCGGTGCCGTCTCTATTATTCTTGTTCGGAATGGCACCACGCCTGCCGTCTTCATCTTCCGAAATGGTCTCCAGCTCTTTCCGGATCAGATAATCCGAATATCCGCCTTCGGACTGCCGGATCACTCCGTCTCCTTCAAACGCAAAAATACGGTTCACCGTCCGATCCAGAAAATACCGGTCATGTGAGACGATAATGATAATTCCCGCAAAATGATCCAGATAATCCTCCAGAATCGTGAGCGTCTGAATATCCAGATCGTTAGTCGGCTCATCCAGAATCAGCACATTCGGTGCTCCCATCAGAATACGCAGCAAATACAACCTCCGCCTTTCTCCTCCTGAAAGCTTCTCGATCGGAGACCACTGCATCGCTCCGTCAAATAAAAAACGTTCCAGCATCTGTGAAGCTGTGATCTTACCGTCCGATGTGGTGATGTATTCTCCCACTTCTTTGATATAATCGATCACTTTAAGTGATGTATCCATATATTCATTTTCCTGGGAAAAATAACCCATGCGGATGGTCTGTCCCACTTCCACTGTTCCTCTGTCCGGCTTCGCGATCCCGTTAATGATCTTAAGCAATGTGGATTTACCACATCCGTTCGGTCCGATGATCCCAATCCGGTCATTGCGCAGAAAAATATAGGAATAATCCCGAATCAGGCATCTTTCCCCATATGACTTTGAAATTCCGGACAATTCAATTGTCTTATTTCCCATGCGGGATGCCGCCGAGTCAAACTGAACCCGGCGTTCTGCCTGAATGTCCTTCATCTCCTGCATCGCTTTGATCCGGTCAATATGTGCTTTCTGCTTTGTACTGCGCGCTCTCGCGCCTCTATGCAGCCATTCCAGCTCCGTCCTGAGCAGACTTTTCCGCTTTCTCTCTGTCGCCAGTTCCATGCTTTCTCGTTCTTCTTTCAGGCGCACAAATTCCGAATAATTTCCCGGATAACTGTACAATTTCCCTTTATCCACCTCTACGATCCGGTTCACCACCCGGTCCAGAAAATAGCGGTCATGTGTCACCATCAAAATGGCGCCCCGAAAGCGTATCAGATACTCTTCCAACCATTCTGACATTGCATGATCCAGGTGGTTGGTCGGCTCATCCAGAATCAGGATGTCTGCCGGCGTCAGCAGTGCCTGAACCAGCGCAACCCGCTTCTTCTGTCCCCCCGACATATGCTCGATCTTTTCATTATAATCCGTGAATCCAAGCTGATTCAGCATCGATTTTGCTTCGGCCTCAATCGTCCATCGATTCATCTCATCGGTATTTCCCTCGACCGCTGCCCGAAGAATCGTCGTTCCTTCCGCAAAAACCGGTGTCTGGGGAAGGTAACAAATCTTCACATGATTCCCCATGCTGATTTTTCCCGAATCATATGGTTCTATCTGTGCCGCCACCTTCAAAAGTGTCGATTTCCCCATCCCGTTGATTCCAATCACACCGATTTTCTCATTTTCATTGATTCCAAATCCGACATCATTCAGCAGGATTCGATCTGTGTAGGATTTGGTTACATGTTCCATAGTCAGCAAATTCATAATCTATATTCCTTATGGCAATACCGGAAAAGGCACCGCCATTCTTCTCTTTGTCTCTTTCTCATTGCTAACTTATTATACTCACATTTCCCTGTTCGCGTCAACACCGGATTCCGTTTTCAATTTTTTCTCAGATTCACTTGCTTTATCCGCAATTTCGGCAAGTGTCATATCCTGAAGCAAGGCAATCACATCCTCATCAATCTGATCCCAAACCAGTTTTCTGATCGCTCTCTGGAGCGCGTCCAGTTCTTTCTCCTCTTTTTTTTCGACAATGCAGAATTTTCCCTCTACTGCAGCCAATATTTCTTCTACCGTGATTTCTTTCGGTTCTTTATCTAACGAATAACCTCCTTTTGGCCCTTTCATACTCTTCACGATCCCGGCTTTTCTCAATGCACCCAATACCTGTTCCAGATAATTCAGAGACATCTCCTGCCGCTTGGCAATCTCCACCAGAGGCACCGGGCATTCCTGAATGTGAACCGCCAGATCCACTAACGCTCTTAACCCATATCTTGCTTTTTTAGAGACTTTCATAACATACCTCTCTACGTTTCATTGTTCATTTTTTCCACTTCGTCAACAATATCCTGAAGTGTGACCTTCTCTGTAGTCTTCTGTATTCTCTCCCAGAGCTGCTGCCACACTTCCTGCACAGCACATGTGCCATTATTCCTGTCGCATTCCCCTTTCTCTCCGAGACAGGATACGGGAATCATTTCATCTTCCACTGCTGCCAACACATCATATGCTGTAATTTCTTCCGCATTTTTTGCAAGACAGTATCCGCCATACGCCCCGCGTACGCTGACAACGACCCCATTGTCTTTCAGTCCTTTCATAATACGTTCCAAATATTTTTCTGAAAGGTTTCGACGATTCGCAATATTTTTAAGGCTTTCCCAGGAATCCTCTGTCGAATGCATGGCAAGGTCTGCTACTATTTCTAATGCATATATTCCTTTCGTAGATATTCTCATACAAGATTCCCTCCAAATTTTCTTTCTTTTCTATCATTGTAAAGGATAATGCATTTTCACACAATGAAAAATCGCTAATTTTTTTTGCTTTTTGTTATAATCACATAGTTTTTTGCGCATTTATCATGCAACTATTGACGAATTTACAAATGCATGATAAAGTAGTATAGAATATATACACTTTGGTAACGGTTGATGCTCGTTATCCACAAATCTATAATGGAGGTAGTACCGATGAACAAGGGCACCGTAAAATGGTTTAACAACCAAAAAGGCTATGGATTCATCTCTGACGAAGCCGGTAATGATATTTTCGTTCATTACAGCGGACTGAACATGGAAGGATACAAGAGCCTTGAAGAAGGTCAGGAAGTAGAATTTGAGATTTTCCAGGGCGAAAAGGGACCTCAGGCAGTGAACGTAACAAAGCTGTAATCAAAATTTGGTGTACCTTTTATATATGTAAATCGCAATTTTATTTAAATATTTAAAAGACATACATGAATTTAGATGAGGGAAAAAAGGAATCGTAAAATATACGATTCCTTTTTTATTTCGGGACAAGACAAGTACTCCAATATAGCTTATGTAAAGTCAAAAAGTGAAAGCTGATTGGTTTCCGGAAGATCTCCGAGAAGCCCCATCTCATCCATCAGATCAATGACTGTTTTGCTGACTTTCGTGCGCTGTCTGAAATCGTCTTTTGATAGATATGGGCCATTCTTGGAAGCAATCTCCACAGCTTCTGCAGCTTTATCCCCCATTCCTTCAATGGTGTTTAAAGGAGGCAGGAGCTTTCCGTCCACGATCTTGAATTTTGTTGCTGCTGATTCATAGATATCGATTGGCAAAAATTCGAAACCTCTCGCGTACATTTCCAATACATTTTTCATATCCTTCAGTGTATCCTGATCTTTTTTACTGAGCTGATTTAATTCCGCCCGGCGCTTATACTCTTTCATGTGATATAAAAGCTTATCTTTTCCCTGCCCCATCAGTTCATAAGAGAACGCAGACGCACGGATACCAAAATAAGCCGCATAATAGGCAAGCGGGTAATTCAATTTACAGTAGGCGATTCGGTACGCCATCATGACGTATGCCGCCGCATGTGCCTTCGGGAACATGTATTTGATTTTCTCACAGGACCAGATATACCATTCCGGCACATCATGCTCCAGCATATCTTTTTTAAACTCCGGCCATTCTTTACATTTTCCTTTCGCCACAGTCCCCTTACGCACACGTTCCATGATCGTAAAGGATTCCTCACTGTCCAGTCCTTTATTGATCAGGTAGGTCATAATGTCGTCTCGGGTACAGATTGCCGTAGAAATCGTTGCTTTTCCTTCTTCGATCAGAGTCTGCGCGTTATTCAGCCACACGTCGGTTCCGTGTGAAAGTCCGGAAATACGGATCAGATCGGATAAGGTCTTGGGTTTGGTGTCCACGACCATCTGAATAACGAAATCCGTTCCGAACTCCGGAATTCCAAGGCATCCCACCGGACACCCGTCGATATCCTCCGGTTTGATTCCCAGTGCCTCAGTTCCCGCAAAAAGGGACATAACTCCCGGATCATCAAGCGGGATATCCGTCGCCTTAAAAATACGGTTCACTCCATCATAACCGGTGTCCATGGAATCGGAATTGATCAGCTCCTCCAGGGTCTTGATCATCGTCGGATCATCGTGTCCGAGAATATCTAATTTCAGCAGGTTGTGGTCAATGGAATGGTAATCAAAATGCGTCGTAATAATGTCCGTCGTCATATCATTTGCCGGATGCTGAATCGGGGTAAAAGAGTTGATATCCTCGCCGTGCGGAAGGACAACAATTCCTCCCGGATGCTGCCCGGTACTTCGCCGGATCCCCGTGCATCCCTGTACAATTCGGTCAATCTCACAATTCCGTTTGCGGTCGCCCCGCTCTTCATAATAATTTTTTACATACCCGTACGCCGTCTTATCAGCCAGGGCCGCGATCGTTCCTGCACGGAAGGTCTGACCTTGACCAAAAATAACTTCCGTGTATTTATGCGCTTTACTCTGATAATCCCCGGAGAAGTTCAAGTCGATATCCGGCTCTTTGTTTCCCTTAAATCCGAGGAAAGTCTCAAATGGAATGTCAAATCCGTCTTTGATCAGCTTTTCCCCACAGACCGGGCACAGCTTGTCCGGCATATCGTGCCCGCATCCTCCGGCATATTTTCGCACCTCATCCGAAGTGAAATCACTGTAATGACATTTCTGGCAATAGTAATGCGGGGACAGCGGATTCACCTCCGTAATTCCGGACATGGTCGCCACAAAAGAGGACCCTACGGAACCACGGGAACCAACCAGATATCCGTCTTCGTTTGATTTCCATACCAGTTTCTGTGCAATGATATACATAACGGCAAATCCATTGGAAATAATGGAATGCAGCTCCCTTTTCAATCGTTCTTCTACGATTTCCGGGAGCGGATTGCCATACATGGAGTACGCCTTAGTATAACAGATGTCCGTCAGAAGCTGATCGGAATTCTCAATGACCGGCGGGCATTTGTCCGGCCTCACCGGTGAGATCTTCTCAATCATATTGGCAATTTTATTCGTATTTGCAATTACCACTTCATATGCCTTCTCGGAGCCCAGATAGGCAAATTCTTCCAGCATTTCTTCCGTCGTCCGAAGATAGAGAGGTGCCTGCTGGTCCGCGTCTGAGAAACCTTTTCCCGCCATAATGATACGGCGGTAAACTTCATCGTCCGGATCCATGAAATGCACATCACAGGTTGCCACGACCGGCTTATGGAACTGTTCTCCCAGCCGAACGATCTTCCGGTTCATGTCCTTGACATCCTCCATGGAATTGATCGCACTGACCTTATCGCTATCGATCATAAATGCATTATTTCCCAACGGCTGAATCTCCAAATAATCATAGAAATCCACGATCTTCGCAATGGTCTCATCGGATTTTCCATTCAGGAGTGCCTGATAAAGCTCCCCGGCCTCGCAGGCACTGCCCACGATCAATCCTTCCCGGTATTGGTTTAGTACACTTTTGGGAATTCTCGGCCGTCTTCCGTAATAAGTCAGGTGGGACAGCGAAACAAGCGTGTATAAATTCACTCTTCCAAGATCGTTTTTGGCAAGAATGATGACATGATACGTCGGAAGCTTCCGGATCGCATCCGGATTCAGATTTCCAAAACGGTTCACACCTTTCAGTGTTGTGATGTCACGTTCTTTTAACATTTCAATAAATTTTACAAAGATCTCCGCCGTCGCACCTGCATCATCCACCGCACGATGATGATTTTCCAGAGAAATATCCAGCGCTTTTGCCACCACGTCCAGCTTATATTTGGACAGGGACGGCAAAAGGACACGTGCCAGTGCTACGGTATCGACCGACACAAAATGCGGTTCAATATCCTGATAACGACAGTTCTGTTCGATAAATCCCACATCGAATCCGGCATTATGCGCCACCAGAGGCGCGTCACCCACGAATTCCAGGAACTGCGGAAGGATCACCTCAATGCCCGGATAATCCATGACCATCTCGTCCGTGATGCTGGTCAGCTCGGTAATCTTAAACGGAATCGGCCTTCCGGGATTGACAAAGGTACTGAATTTGTCCGTGATGACTCCGTGTTCCACCTTCACCGCACCGATTTCGATAATCCGGTCCGAGATTGCGGAGAAACCGGTCGTCTCAATATCAAACACGACATAGGTATCATCCAGGCTCTGACTTCCGGCTCCTTTGGCAATCTCGGTCAGATCATCCACCAGATATCCCTCCACACCGTAGATGACTTTGAAGGGATCGTCTTTATCCAGCCCCTCGATGAAATGGTTCGCATCCGGAAATGCCTGTACGACTCCGTGATCGGTGATTGCAATGGCCGGGTGTCCCCAGGAATGTGCTCTTTTCACCAGCGCTGTTGCCTCGGATACTCCATCCATATCACTCATTTTGGTATGGCAGTGCAGCTCCACCCGCTTCTCCGGGTATTTATCCTTTCTTCCAACACGGATGTCTGTTGCCTTACGGATTCCTGTTACAGAGCCAATCGTCAGTTCCCCGTCAAATTTATCGATCGTAGTAACCCCTTTTACCTTCAGGAACACACCCGTTTTGATCTCTGCAAGAAGCTCCGGAAGCTGATCGTTCCGGGTGAACATTTTGACCATGATCGTATCGGTAAAATCCGTCACCGCAAACATGATGATCGTCTTTTCATTCCGGATCTCGCGGGTATCAAAACTGATGACCTGTCCGCGAATTGTAATCTCTCCCATTTCCGATACGACCTGTTTTAATTCAATCGGCGTATCATCAAAATCACGCCCGTAGATCACATTCGGATCGTCTGAACGTTTCAGCGGATAATCCCGCTTCTGGAATGTTCCGCCGCCTTTGCTGCCTTTGAATCCACCGGTCTTTCCGGCAAAATCCTGTTTTGGCTCCGGAGATTTTGCCTCGGTCTTTTCCTGCTTCTTCGTATCCTGCTTGCCTGCCTCGTTCTCTTTCTTCTTCCCGGTCTGCTGCTTCTTTTCAGACGAGCCGCCTCCGGATGCGTCTCCTGCATGTTCCTCCTTGCCGGCTGCGTGCTGTGCCTGAAGGGTGTGGTTCCGTTCCAGGATCGCATCCACTTCCTGCTGAAGCTGCATCTCATTGAACTTGCGGTATTTGCTCTCTTTGACTTTCTCATAATCCACCCGGATTTCCACCGGAACGTGAAATCTTTCTTCAAAAAGAGCTTTTAGATAAGCGGAGAGTGCATCTGTCCTTCCCTCGGCCACGATCGTATCCGCCAGCGTAAGGAGAATCACATTCTCACCTTCATATCCTATTTTCGCTTTCTGAAACATGTTTTTTTCCAGAACACTCCGCTGTTCCAGTTCAAAGAGAATGCTGTCCCGATACGCTTCCATCAGATTCTCCGGCGTATAAAGTCCCGACAGGCGATACTCTTCCAGAATCGTCACCGGAATCCCCATTCCCGAGAAGAGCTGCATCTCAATCTGACGCTCGATGTCATACACCGTTTTCTTCGGAATCAGATGCGTACTGAAAATATGTACCTTAATATGGTCTTTCGCAGAAGTAGAGGTGATTTTCGTCACCTCTACCTCCCGAAACAGCGCCTGGCTGTCACTATCCAGTTTTAATGTTGGAAATACATCAAAAAATAATTTCGTCATTCTCTATTCGCCCCAATGTACCAATTCGTCTCTAAGTGCATCCAGAAGCTCTTCTTCTTTCACCTTTCTGATGATCTCGCCTTTTTTGATCAGAAGACCTTCTCCGATTCCCCCTGCAATCCCGATATCTGCTTCTTTTGCCTCACCCGGGCCATTTACTACACAGCCCATAACCGCAACCTTGATATCCAGCGGAAATTCCGCCACCATCGTCTCTACCTGATTCGCCAGAGAGATCAGATCAATCCGGGTCCTTCCGCAGGTCGGGCAAGACACCACTTCGATCCCGCCAGTACGAAGACCGAGTGTTTTAAGGATCAGCTTCGCACTCTTGATCTCTTCCAGCGGATCTCCGGTCAGAGATACCCGGATCGTGTCCCCGATTCCCTCATGGAGAATAATTCCAAGTCCGACAGCGGATTTGATATTGCCGGACATCAGCGTTCCGGATTCGGTAATCCCCACATGCAGCGGGTACGGACATTCCTTCGCAATCAGTTCATGTGCTTTCACACACATCATGACATCAGAAGATTTGATGCTGACCACCAGATTCTGATATCCCATCCGCTCAATCATATGAACTTTGTCCAATGCGCTTTCCACGATTCCTTCCGCAGTCACGCCTCCGTATTTTTCAACCAGCTCTTTTTCCAGAGAGCCGCTGTTTACGCCCACACGAATCGGCACATTGTATTCTTTGGCCTTTTCAACTACGGCTCTTACCCGGTCCTCGCTTCCAATATTTCCCGGATTGATCCGGATCTTATCTGCACCGTTCTCGATCGCCGCGATTGCAAGTCTGTAATCAAAATGAATATCCGCAACCAGCGGGATATGGATCTGTTTCTTGATCTCTTTTAAAGCCTCTGCCGCCTCCATTGTCGGAACCGCACAGCGTATAATATCACATCCTGCCCGTTCCAGTGCCAGAATCTGGCTCACTGTGGCATCCACATCCTCCGTCTTTGTATTCGTCATAGACTGAATCGCAACCGGATTCCCGCCTCCGATCCGGCAGTTGCCGATCCGGATTACTTTTGTATCGTTTCTCGTCATCTTCCGTCTTCCTTTCTCAAATCTATATACTCAAATCTTACGTTCAAACGTTCCAGATGCCGGTTATTTTCCTTTTGTAAAGAACATCTGATCCCCATAATCCCATTCTGTCAATGTCAGTTCCCTTCCGTCCACACTGTAATGGAATTTGGTCTGCATGGAACTGACGGCAGATTCAATGTCCTCGGCCGAGGCACCGCCATCCAGCTTCTTCGCAGCCGCTTCCAGAGCGTCCTGATGGATCTGGAAGGTGATCTCTTTGTTAGATTTATCCAGCGAATACTCCATATCCACAGTCAGTGTCTGATTCTCGATCAGATTATCCCATACAAGATTTGCCTGATTCTTCCCCCCGATTTCCAGAATCATGTCACTGTCCTCCTGCTTCCAGGTTCCTTCCAGCGGATTGCCAAAGAATCCTTTATATAAGAAAAACACTGCCACGATGAGTATCAGTATCGTCGCTCCCCTCATGGCATAATTCCATAATCTATTTCTCTTTTCTTCGTCATTTCCTGCAATAAGCATAGAATTATCATCCTCCTGTATATGACTTTCTTTGTTATCAATTATACGGGGTTTCAACTTTCATGTCAACGGTGCCGAAAACTCAAAAAAAGGTCCAGTGGACCTTTTTATAAATTATTCCGAAATATCACGGAAAAGTTCTTTGACTGCCGGATAAATTTTGCGGAATTTCTGATATTGTACTTCATATTTTCTGACCAGTTCTCTTTCCGGTTCAATGATCTTTTTCACTTTCACCAGTTTTTTTGCGGCCGTCTCTACATCCGGATATTCGCCGCAGCCGACCGCGGCAAGAATCGCTCCTCCAAGTGCAGGACCTTCTTCGCTTTCGATCACTTCCACCGTCAGGTTCATAATATTGGCAATCATCGCTCTCCACAGCGGACTTTTGGCTCCACCACCGCAGATTCTGGTGCATTCCGGGCGGATCCCGATACTTCTCGCCACTTCGAGGGAATCTCTGAGTGCAAATGCCACGCCCTCCAGAACGGCCTGTGTCATATCCGATCTGGAAGTATCCATCGTCATTCCGATGAAGGTCGCTCTTGCAAATGGGTCGTTATGCGGAGAGCGCTCTCCCATCAGATACGGCAGATAGTACACATGATTCTCTCCCAGCTTCGTGATCTGCTCCTGCTCCGCCACATAATCTGTCGTCCCCAGGATCTCTTCGGACCACCATTTATTGCAGGACGCAGCGCTGAGCATACATCCCATCAGGTGATACTTTCCGTCCGCATGAGCAAAGGAATGCAACGCATTCTGTTTATCTACACCGAATTTTCCGCTGGAAATGAAGATCGTTCCGGAAGTTCCGAGGGAAATATTACATTTTCCATCGCCTACGGTTCCCGTTCCGACTGCTGCCGCCGCATTGTCTCCGGCTCCTGCGATCACCTTCACCTGCTCGTGCAGCCCCAGTTCCCGGGCTGCTTCTGGTGTCAGATTTCCAACCACTTCATAACTCTCATAAAGCTTCGGGAGCTGTTCTTCTGTAATACCACAGATCTTCAACATTTCCTTAGACCAGCACTTGTTCTTCACATCCATGAGAAGCATTCCGGACGCATCGGAATAATCCGTGCAGAAGCTTCCGGAAAGCCGGTAAGCGAGATAATCCTTCGGAAGCATGATCTTCTTTATTCTTGCGAAATTCTCCGGCTCCTTTTCTTTTACCCAGAGTATCTTCGGGGCAGTGAATCCGGTAAATGCAATATTGGCCGTGTATTCCGATAACCTGTCTTTTCCGATTACCTGGTTCAGATAATCTGTCTCTTTTGTCGTTCTTCCGTCATTCCACAAAATGGCAGGGCGGATGACCTCATCGTTCTCGTCCAGAATGACGAGACCATGCATCTGACCTCCAAAGCTGATGCCTGCAACCTGCTCTTTATCGAACCCGTCCACAAGTTCCCGGATTCCTTCCGCAGATCTTTCATACCAGTCCTCAGGATGCTGCTCAGACCATCCCGGATGCGGAAATTCCAGAGGATATTCCTTCGATACAATTCTTTTTATCTTACCTTTTTCGTCCATGAGCAGCAGCTTCACCGCTGACGTTCCCAAATCTACTCCAATATACAGCATGTTTTTTCCTCCATTTACCTGCGGATCCGAATAATTCTTACGCCCATGGATTCTCAGTAGGGTATCTTACACCCTTCGGCTGATTATAACCGATTTCCTCGACCGGCACACCGATGTATTTGAACACTTCGAACAGTGCTTTTCCATAATGTCCGAACGCAACCGCTCCATGGTGCGGGAAATTCTTCTCGATCAGTACATGACGGTAGAAACGTCCCATCTCCGGGATCGCGAAGATGCCGATGGAACCAAAGGAACGGGTCGCTACCGGAAGTACTTCGCCCTGTGCAATGTATGCGCGAAGAATGTTGTCGGCAGTGCTCTGCAGTCTGAAGAATGTAATGTCACCAGGCACGATATCGCCTTCCAGCGTTCCCTGTGTCACTTCTTCCGGAAGTGCTCTTGCCATGATCATCTGGTATTTCATTTCGCAGAAAGAAAGCTTGGAAGATGCGGTGTTGCCGCAGTGGAATCCCATAAATGTATCTTTCTGTGTATAGTCGTATTTTCCTTTGATATCTTCTTCATAAAGATCAGCCGGTACGGAATTGTTGATATCAAGCAGGGTAACCGCATCCTGACTGATGACCGTTCCGATAAATTCGCTGAGCGCTCCGTAAATATCCACTTCACAGGATACCGGAATTCCCTGCGCCGTCAGACGGCTGTTCACATAGCATGGAACAAATCCGAACTGCGTCTGGAAAGCAGGCCAGCATTTTCCTGCGATCGCAACGTATTTTCTGTATCCTCTGTGTTCTTCCACCCAGTCCTTCAATGTCAGCTCATACTGTGCAAGTTTCTGCAGGATTTCCGGTTTTTTATTGCCGGTTCCAAGCTCTTCTTCCATCTCTTTCACAACAGCAGGGATCCTCTCATCACCTGCATGCTTGTTAAATGCCTCAAATAAATCCAGTTCGGAGTTCTCTTCAATCTCAACTCCGATATTATAAAGCTGCTTGATCGGCGCATTGCATGCCAGGAAATTGAGCGGTCTCGGTCCGAAGCTGATGATCTTCAGGTCGTTCAGGCCGATGATTGCGCGTGCGATCGGTACAAACTCATGGATCATATCCGCACATTCCCCGGCAGTTCCCACCGGATATTCCGGGATATATGCCTTGATGTTACGGAGCTTCAGGTTGTAGCTTGCATTCAGCATACCGCAGTATGCATCCCCGCGTCCCTGAATCAGATTATTTCCAGTCTCTTCTGCCGCTGCCACGAACATCTTCGGTCCGTCAAAATGTTTTGCAAGGAGCGTCTCTGCAATCTCCGGTCCAAAGTTTCCAAGATAAACGACCAGCGCATTACATCCGGCCTTTTTGATGTCTTCCAGCGCCTGTACCATGTGGATCTCACTTTCCACGATACAGACCGGACATTCGTAAATATCGTTATCCCCGTACTTTGCTTTGTATGCATTTACAAGGGCTTCTCTTCTTGTTACGGAAAGGCTCTCCGGAAAACAGTCACGGCTGACTGCAACGATTCCGATTTTCACTTCTGGCATGTTGTTCATGATTCATTCCTCCTGTTCATTTCAACTATGTTGTTCCATTTTTTATCCCCATCGTATTTCTGGCTTCTCACTGTCCAGAATTCGTATCGTCAGCTATAGTATAGCATTTTCAGTGATTTTTCAACTACCGAAAACTTGTCTATTTAACTGCAATTTTTTGTCTTTTTATATTCACTTGGCAGCATTCCGTATTTCGTTTTAAAGGCTCTTGTAAATGCCCTTGCGTCCGTAAATCCATGATGCTCTGCTATTTCTCCTATGCTGTTTTCGCTATTTTCCAGTTCTCTGTATGCGTACTCCAGCCGGATGCTCTGCAGATAGGATTTATAATTCATATGTGCATATTTCCGGAACATCCGGGACAGATACGTCGGTGAATATCCAAACACCTCCGAAAGCTTTTCCAGTGAAATCTCAGAGGTATAATTCTCCTTAATATAACTGATGATCTCTGACAGACGCCCCAGATTTCTGCGGGATCTGACGATCTCCTCACTCACCTCAAGTTTACGGTAACGGGTGACCATAAGATAGATCAGCATATAATAAAAGCTCTGCACTTTCAGTTCATAGCCCGTCTTTTTCTCCTGATACGTAACGAACATATCGCGGACAAGCTGCATGACAAATGCATCCTGGTTCCGGTCACTATGTGTAAAACAGATAAACTGCTCATCCGTATAATAGGCTTCGAATGTGCCAAGCGGCATCTGCAGTACCACGGTCTGATTCGGCTCTCTGGCCACGATGGAATGAATCTCATTGGAATTCACGATCACAAATTCTCCGGCGGCAAGAACCGTCTTTTTTTCATCAATATAGAATTCCAGATTTCCGTCAAACACCGCAAAGATCTCAACCGACCGGTGCCAGTGTTTATCCCGGAAATAATTCCCGTTTTTGCCCTCAAATAAAAACATTTTAAAGGGCAGGTCCTCATTCGGCACGATCAGTTCATGTGTCACTTCCATTTCTTCACCCCACACATTCTTCCAGCAGCTTCATCGCCGCATGGTATTTATCCACCGGCACACCTGCACAATTCATCATGATCGTACATTTTGACTCCCTGTTATCAGCAGGCACCGGTGAAAGAAGCAGCCCTTTCTCCTTCGCCTTTTCCGCAATTTCCCCGGCGGGTAATTTCGTATCAAGCTCCACATAGACATGGAAACCCGAGTCGCCGATCCTGACTTTTGCCTTCCTTCCGAGAACCTGTTCCACCGTAGCTGCCAGTTGTCCTGCCTTTGCCATATGTATTTTCCGGGATTTCCGGATCTGCCCGGCAAGATGCCCGTCGCGGATAAACTGTGTCAGTGCGATCTGTTCTGCCTTGGATGCCGTCTGGTTATAACGGTCCTTTCGTGCATCATAGCTTTCCAGAAGTTCCGGCGGAAGCACCATGAAACTCATTCGAATGGACGGAAGCAGCATTTTGGAAAAGGTCCCCAGATACACCACACCTCTTCCGCCTGCCAGTCCCTGAAGGGACGGAGTCGGCCTCTGGAAATAGCGGAACTCACTGTTATAATCATCTTCTATGATCAGCAGATCCCTCTCCTCAGCTTCCCCGATCAGCGCAAGCCGTTCGGAAACCGTCATCATACCTCCCCACTTCGTCATCTGTGACGGCGAAAGATAATATACTTTGCAGCCCTCTTCCTTGTAGTTTTCTGCAAATGTAAATCCGTAATCTTCAAAGATCGCGCGTCCCTGCACAAACTCCGGATTATAAAATGCAGCCGTCTTCCGCTCCCAGATCATCGGACAGAGAATATGCAAAAGGCTCTGCACACCTGCCCCGATCACAATCTGTTCCGGCGAGCAGATCACTCCCCGCACCTTGTGAAGGTAAGAACTGAGCACTTCCCGGAATTCCTGCTCTCCCTGCGGTTCGCCATAAGTCAGAAGTTTTGTATCCTGACGCAGCGCGCTCTTCATATAACGTCTCCAGAGTTCAAACCGGAAACTCTCCCGATCCACGTTCGAGGTCACGAAATCGTACTGTATTTCCTGTTTCTTCCTGCTTTTTCGCACCTCTCCGATGTCCGACGGCTTTTTCTTCTGCACCGCAATGTCTGTGACATAATACCCACTCTGCGGTTTGGAGAGAATGTATCCCTCGGCGGCAAGGAGCAGATAAGCGTTCTCCAGCGTCGTGCGGCTGATCTGAAGCTGGATCGCCCCCTTCCGGATCGACGGAAGCTTCGTATCCGGTGCCAGCTTTCCGCTCAGGATCAGTTCTTTATAATAATGATACACGCGCAGATACCGCGGAATATCCTGGTTTTCCAGTGCTGTAGACATCTCTGCCACCTCCCGTGCTTTTATCAGAAATATATATAGCTGAAACAAAGAGGACTGCACCTGCAATCCTCTTTTTATCATACCATATCCTGACCAGGCGCTCAACGCCCGATTTAATACCGTTTAATTTTCTTAGAAGGCGTTTTCTCAAACTCCCGCTCTCTGACCTTCAGTTTGTACACTCTTTTATACGCCGGTGCTTCCTGATTATAAGCATCGATCACTTTCTGAAGTTCTTCTTCCACATTTTTGATCCGTTTCTTTTTCACATAATCCAGATCCGGGAATATCTCCGTCTCGATCACGCCTTCTTTTTCACGAACCAGATTTTCCTGTACAAGGCGGGCCTCACCAATCTTGTTCTCCAGTTCTTCCGGAGACACATTCTCTCCGTTTTTCGTAATGATCAGATTCTTCTTCCGACCGGTCAGATAGACAAAGCCGTCTTCATCTACATATCCCAGATCTCCGGTTCTGAGCCAGCCGTCCACCAGCGTCTCCTTTGTTTCTTCCGGCATATGATAGTATCCCTGCATCACACTGCTGCCGCGGACCCAGAGTTCTTTGTCTACCACCTTCGCCTCACAGTTCGGCAGAAGCTTTCCAACCGAATTTTTCCGGATATCCCAGCTCACATTCGTGCTGATGACCGGTGCACACTCCGTCATACCATATCCCTGCAGGATCGTGATCCCATAGGATTCAAACAGATCGATCATATCCGGCTGGAACAGACGGATATTCTTTGCCACACGAAGCAGCGAGTCATTGATACAAATGATACTGCCCAGTGAAATACCTTTGAGAATGTCCATACTGAGGCAATACGCATGATGAATCGGCAGAACAGAAAGGATCGTTATACGGGGCGGGATCTTCATATCCAGGCAAGTCGCATTCTCCGCCAGATTCCGGTGGGTCAGCATGACACCTTTACTTTTTCCGGTCGTACCGGAGATAAACATAATCGTACAAAGCTGATCCGGTTCCGGTTCATACGAATATCCAGCCTCCTGCTTTTCAAGAAGCTGCCAGAACGAATATGCCTGTTCATCCTGTTCCGTTTTCTGCATGGAAATCAGGGTTTTCAACTTCGGACATCTATCTTTTACAATTGCCGCCACATCTGCGCGGATCTCATTCCGCCCATGGAAATACCGTGGAGCAGAATTTCCACATCTTCGCCGCAGATTTCGATCACCTTTCTGATCCAGCCCATCGCATCGTGCCGGTCCAGACACCCAAATCCGATCTGTTCCCCTTCACTCATACCATGTGCTCTCTCATCAACCAGAAGCATTGCGAAACCATTTCTCAGATAATAATCCGACAGCCCGACGAAATCGTTCATCCCCTGACTGGTACATCCGTGGAAACAGATGACAATTTTCTTCGCATCCTGATTGGGAAACCAGGTGCCATGAAGTTTCAATCCGTCGTCAGATGTCAGATACAGATCCTGATGCGGATTCGCAACAAGTTTCTCTTTCCTGTCCTGAATGATATCCATGTACTGATTCCAGTCCGTGCCTGCCATCTTCATGGTTCTCTTCATGTATGCATTATTTCTTATCATTGTTCTTCTGTAGAAATAGGCCGTTCCTCCTGCTTCTGCCAAAGTAAGTGTTCCTGTCAGAAGCGCAGCTGCTTTCCAAAATCTTATACTGTTCTTCTCCTTATTCAAACCCCAGAGCTTCCTTCTATTTTCTGCTGTCAATCAGCTGTTTGAAACGAAGCGCCTTGTCAATATTTCCTTCTACCTTCATTTTCTGAAGCGTCACGGCCATGATCGGATCCATCTTTCCGTCTGCAATCTTCATCAAAGTCTCTCCGCTGCAGGTAAACATGGCATCTCTGTCATAATATTCATATGGTTCTACAGACAGTTTCCCCTCTTTCACTTCCACATAAAATATACCGGATTCTTCACCAATGATATTAAACTGATAAGCCAGATGTTCCTGAATATCACTCACATCCGCTTCCATAAATCTTCTTTTTAATTCCGAAAAAATATCTGCATAAGTCATTTCCATATTCTCCCTCTGGGTTGATTTTCGACCATGAGTCGATTTATTTTTCATTCATCATACCATACTTTCGACCACGGGTCAATTCATGAATTGTCACAAAAAATCTGTCCTTCTTCCCGATTTCTGTGTGTTTTTTCGGTTGTAACCGGGACTTTATAATGTTATACTGAATAAAATTACTGTTCGCTATCGACAAAAAATCACAATTTTCGGAGGGAAACATGCGTAATTCCACAAAATATGACAAAATATTAGATGCTCTGCAGTCCCTTCTAGAGCACAAAACACTTCAGAACATATCTGTTAGTGAAATTGCACAGACGGCCGGAATCGGAAAAGGAAGCATCTACTATTATTTTCCATCCAAAGATGCCATACTGGACGCCCTCGTAAAACGCAATTACGAATCACCGATCCAGACTGCAAAGACACTCTCGCGCCAGACCGATATTTCTTCATTCACGCGTATGGCCATGATCTTCCAGGCATGCAGGAATTCTTCCTCAGCATTTCGCTACCATCCGTCCGGCACATTGGAGACGGATGCGAAGGGAGAATCCTTTCTCCATCAGAAATATATGAAACACCTGATTTCCGAACTCAAACCGGAACTGACCGAGATCATCCGGCAGGGAATCGAAAACGGTGATATTCACTTTGACCAGCCGGCAGCTCTTGCAGAGATCGCCCTCATTGTCCTCACCGTCAAGTTGGATAATACGCTGATCCCGTCCACTGAGGAGGAAATCGAGGATACCATCCGCGGGCTCATTTCCCTTCTTGAAAAAGGGACGGAGAACCCGCCCGGTTCCCTGAATTTTCTTACTGTTTTCTAGAGATACTGTTTCAGGAAGGAATGTTTGAGATATGGTTAAAAAAGTGGCAGTCATCCAGGATCTGTCCGGTCTTGGTAAATGTTCTCTGACCGCGGCGATTCCGGTCATCTCGGTGATGGGCGTACAGGCATGCCCGGTACCCACCGCTGTTCTGACGAATCAGACCGGATACGAAAGCTATTATTATGATGACTTTACGGACAAAATTGATTTTTTCACAGAAGAATGGCAGAAACGGGGCCTCACACTGGACGGAATTTATACCGGTTTTCTCGGAAGTGAAGCTCAGGTTGAGAAGATCCTGCATTTCAACGAAGTATTCCGCAAAGAGAATACCTTGCTTTTTGTGGACCCCGTCATGGGAGATATGGGAAAGGTTTTTGATATGTACACACCTGCACTCCGTGAACAGATGCGCAGGCTGGCACTCCATGCTGATGTCATTACTCCGAATCTGACTGAATGCTGTCTTCTTGCCGATGCCGATTATGATGCAATTTTCTCTCATACAGGGGAACCTGATTACCTGAGACGCATCGAAATGATGGCAAAACCGCTTTTAAAATCCCGGATAAGCACTGTAATCATCACTGGGATCATTCACAAAGCAGCAGAAGATTCTGCTCCGAAATACTACAACTTGATTGTCTCCTCCGACGGCTGCCAAAGTGTCTCCTCTGAGATTCACGGCGGAAGCTACTCTGGAACCGGCGATCTCCTCGCCTCCGTCGTCTGCGCCGATATGGTGCGCGGAAACAGCGCATACTGCGGGGTATCACGGGCCGTTCGTTTTCTGGAGGAAGCACTGACCGAGACGGCTGCGGAAGGCGTTCCGCGAAATGACGGAATCAATTTCGAACCATTTCTTCCGCTTTTGCTGGATCAATAGAACTTAAAAAGATGGCAGAGTCCCATTAACTTCAGGCTCTGCCATCTTATTTAATTATATTATATTCTATTCCATTTCTGTCAGAAATTCCGCGATCAGTTCGATGCATCCTTCTACATCTTTTTCATCCGCTACTTCCGCCGGTGTATGCATGTAACGCAGCGGGATCGATACAAGGACCATCGGCACGCCCTCATTTGAGAAATGAATCTTGTCCCCGTCTGTACAGGTAAGACGGCTCGCTGCTTCTCTCTGAATCGGAATCCCCGCCTTTTGGGCACACGCTTCCATTTTCTGATTCAGTTTTTTCACAACAATCGGGCTATTGCAGAGTACCGGTCCTTTTCCCAGTTCCACTGTCCCCGTCTCGGCCGGATTCATTCCACTGTAATCACTGCAGTAAGTCACATCCACCACAATGGCCAAATGCGGCTTGATACGTGCGCTGGTCCAATATGCACCGCTTTTCGTCGTCTCCTCCCCGACCGTAGATGCGGCATAGACCCCCGCTTTGCACCCTTTTTCTTTCGCTCTTTTCAGCGCTTCCATAATAATGAACACTCCAAGGCGGTCATCCAGTGCACGTGCCGTGAATCTTCCATTCATCATGGCGCGGATATGGGTATCCGGCACGACCGGTGCGCCGAGTGCAACCTTCTCAAGTGCTTCTTCTCTGGAATTTGCACCAATATCGATCAGAAAATCCGTCGCTTTCAGCTCACTGTTTTTGAAGAGCTCTCTTCTGCCCTCCACAACTCCGTATACATCTTGGTCCGGCATATGCACCTTGATCTGCTGCCCCGGATAGGTTCCGGCGATGATTCCTCCGCGGTCGACCACCTGAAGCCGTCCATTCTCTGTGATATTGGAAACCATCACGCCGATTTCGTCCGCATGGGCAGAAAGCATGATCCGTCTCTCACTTTCCGGATTCAGAATACAGATCAGATTCCCCATTTCATCCTCACGGATCTCGTCTGCCGTATGTTCCATATATGTTTTCACAACCTCCTGCACCGGTTCCTCATAGCCGGATACAGAAACCTGGTTCAGTATCTCATTTAAAAATTGCTCATTCATTTTCATTTGCTCCTAAATGTTTTTTACACTATCCCTGATATATAATTTCGTCGGTGCAATAACTTTCAAACAAATATCCCTTCCGTTGATCCGTTCCTCCAGCATATGAACCGCATATTCCCCCATGAATTCCATATATAAACGGACTGTCGTAAGCGGCGGTACCATATATTTTGCCGTTGGCAGATCATTAAACCCTATAATACTGATATCATCCGGAATCGACATTCCCAATTCATAAGCTGCCCGATAACTGCCCGCTGCCATGGAATCATTTGCCACGAAAAGAGCCGTAGGAAGATTTCCCTCCTCATGCATTTCCTTGAATAGACTGTGTCCATATCTTGCATGATAACGTCCCATTTTTACACACTCCGGATGATACATTCCCTTTTCCGTCAAATACTGTCTGAAGGTTTCTGTCCGTTCATCCGGAACCAGTTCTCCTTCTTCATTCGTTTCTACCCCTCCTATGAACCCGATCTTACTGTGCCCGTTCTCAATCAAATAATCCAGCACAGACTTCACAGCCTGCTTATAATCGATAACAATCGCATCAAACCGATCCAAATCAGGACATGTATCAATAAACACAGCTGGTTTTCCCCAAGAACCAATATGTTCTACCATTTTTTTGCTAAAAGTTCCTACACATATGACACCGTCAATTCCCGCCAGAGAATCCTGTGTATCCGAAATATTCACCACTTGCTTACGGTACCCTTCCTCCTCAAGCCGTTTTTCAATTGCCAGCCGAATACAAAGATAATATGGATCTTCAAGTTCTTCTTTCGGTGAATAAGAATAGAATACACCAACTTTGAGCTTTTTCTTTCTCTTTTTTACCCGAACTTCATATTCAAGTTCTTCAGCAATTTCAAAAATCCGCTGTTTTGTCTCTTCTTGAGCATTCAATGTCTCATCATGATTCAATACTCTGGATACTGTTGCTATTGATACTCCGGCTTTAGCCGCAATGTCTTTAATTGTTGCCATATATGTTCCACCTTTTTTATTTTATTCTGCTGTTTCAGTTTTTCCGGACAACTGAACCTCAGATACCAGGACTGCTGAGAGAATCAGAACTGATCCGATAATCATGCGCACAGTCACTTGTTCATGCAGCAAAATGACAGAAAAAACTGTACCAAACACCGCCTCCATCGACAATATAATCGCTGATTTTGTCTCATCCACATATTTCTGCGATACAGTCTGCAGCAAATATGTGATGGTTGTGCTCACCACCCCCAGATACAGCACAGCGAGCAAACTTTTCTCAGAAGGTCTAAATACAAAATCTCTCGAAATTACAAGTCCTGCAGCCGACAAGACGAAAGCGGTCGTCATTTGAAGAAAATTCAGTACGGTCGGACGAATTCTTCCCACATATTCCCCCGTCAGGAATATCTGAAGCGCAAAACACACCGCACACAGTAAAGTCAGTGTATCTC
The DNA here is from genome assembly GCF_052065395.1 of Bariatricus sp. HCP28S3_F11. Taxonomy (NCBI): domain Bacteria; kingdom Bacillati; phylum Bacillota; class Clostridia; order Lachnospirales; family Lachnospiraceae; genus Bariatricus; species Bariatricus sp. HCP28S3_F11. The sequence goes on from NZ_JBQHUC010000005.1 coordinate 49,942, forward strand.
CCAGTCCCAAAGAGAAATCACTTTGAAGTGACAGTATACCTGCGCCTATGATTGCCATCACAGCACCGATCAGGCTTCGTAATTCGATCTTCTTCCGATAGATTACAAGTGCAATAAACGGAACAATCACTACATTTGTTGCCGTCAGAAATGCATTTTTAGAAGGAGTCGTATATTGAAGTCCTATGATTTGAAGAGCAAATCCGCCAAACAGGGCCGCTCCCAGCCTGAAACCGCATTTTACTTCATCCTTTGTAATGGTCGGTATCTGTTTTCTTCCCAAAAATGTCATAATCACAGCCGCGATCAGAAAACGAACTGTCATGATCTGAAAGGGTGTCAGAGTTTCCAAAGCCATATCACTGGCCACAAACCCTCCGCCCCATATGATAGTCACAGTGAGGAGCCCGATTATTCCTAAATATTTCTTCATGAACCAATTCTCCATTCTTAATAGTATATCATAGTTTACATAAAAAAGGGACATTTTACTGCCCCTTTTTAATCACGTTTTTACCAGTATCTTTATCTTGTTTTACTCTCTTATCTACTGGAATTTTGTTTCCAATTCTTTCTGAAGATCTTTCATTGTTTTTTCAACATCTTCTCCATTCAGTAGAATCTTGGAAACAGCTACACCGATTGTATCAGAAGCTTCCTGGGCATTTGGAGAAATCGGGGTGTCAGCAACCTTCTGTCCATTTTCAATAAAGATCTCATAAACATTACCTTCTCCGAAGAAAGCATCACCTTTCTGGAACACTTCTTCTTCGTAGCTTGGAATATATGAAGGATACAAACCGTATTTTTCAAATCCACTTGCCTGGAGTGTAGTATCAGTCATAGCAAATTTCACGAAATCTTTCGCTTCTTCCGGGTAATCTGTCTTTGCGTTAATTGCAAGATCAGAACCTCCGTTGCTGCAGCTGTATTCTCCACCTTCAATCTTCGGGATATCCATAACAGACCATTTACCTTCTGTCTGCGGTCCTTTGTCTTTAATGGTACCGATCATCCACACTGCTTCCGGAATACATGCAACTGATTCATTTACAACCGTCTGCTCATACTCATCCCATCCGTTATAGTTGAGAGCCACACCTGAATCATAGATCTTATCAGCCATCTTCATTGCAGAAATTGAACGTTCGTCATCGACGATCGGATTGCCATCTTCATCAAAAACGCCAATACCGAATTCACCACGAATCAGAGAATAAAGGCTGCTCTTTTTCGGATCAACCGGGATCATTTTAACCGGGTCACCTGACGGAGTCTTGCAGGCAGCTTCAATCTTCTTTCCTGCTTCGATCAGATCATCCCATGTCTGGATGTCTTCTGGGTTCACGCCTGCCTGTTCAAAATAATCTGTACGATAGAACATACCCACCGGGCCTGCATCCCACGGGAATGCGTGCACTTTATCTTTATATGTTACTTCAGCAAGTTTTGAAGCAAGGAATTCATCTGCATTCACTGCATCAGATACATCCAGAAATCCTTCCGGGAATTTATCGGCATATCCAACCAGCACATCCCCTTCAATTGCGATAATGTCTGCAATACCATTACCTGTTGCAAGAGATGTCGATAATTTCTTGTAAATCTGATCTGTTCCCATTTCCTCAAATTCAAATTTTACATCCGGATGATCCTTCTGGTAAACTTCTGCTGCCTCCTGAAGCTGCATCAATGCAACATCCCACGCCCATACTGTTAACACTTTCTCTCCATCTTCTGCTTTCTTCTTTGAACCGCCACATCCGGTAAGCACTGCTGATGCTGTCATCGCAAGTGCAAGTGCCATTGCCATAACTCGTTTCATTCTTCTCTTCATAATCTTTTTCTCCTCCTTACTATTCTTTTACTGCTCCACCCATAACTCCCGCAACAAACTGCTTCTGGAATACCAGGAAAATAATCAGGATTGGCAGGGTGGCTACAGCTGTAGCAAGCATAATAACCGCATAGTTCTTATTTGTCGGATTTCCATCCAGCATGGCCAACGCAATCGGAAGCGTGTATTTTTCTTCACTTCCCAAAATAATGAGTGGCCACATAAAGTTGTTCCACATACTTGTAAACATATAAATCACCAGAGCTCCCAAAGCCGGTTTAATATTTGGTAAAACGATCCGGAAGAATATTCCGATTTCACCGACTCCGTCGATCCGCCCTGCTTCCATAAGTGCTGTTGGGAAATTCAGCATATTCTGACGCATCAGGAAAATACCGAAAGCATTTGCCAGAAGCGGAAGTATAACTGCCCAATGGCTATCCGTCATATTGATCTTAATCATCATCTCGAATAACGGTACATACATAACCAGCGAAGGAATCATCATAGATCCCATTACGAATCCAAAAATAATACCTTTTCCTTTAAAATCAAATTTTGCCAGTGCATAACCTGCCATTGAGAAAAGGAGCAGCGCCAGAACCGTATACACAACTGATACAAAAAGTGTATTCCAGATACTAGTCAAAAGATCGATCTTCCCGCTCAGAATCGCAAAGTTCTCTGCAAGCTCAGTTCCCGGTGTCAGTTTAGGCGGTACAGACAGAATCTGATTGTTTGTGTTTGTTCCCGATACAAACATGAAATAAAACGGGAACAGGGAAAGGAATGCACCAATTGCCAAAACGATATATCCGATTGCTCTACCTACCGATTTCATTAGCCTTCCTCCTTTGTAGCTTTAAACTGGAATACTGACAGCAATCCTATGATAATCGTCATCACATAACCAATCGCTGACGCATATCCGAATTTTAAGTATCGGAAACCATTGTTGTACAAATACATTCCCATCGTGATTGTTGCATTATTCGGGCCGCCCTCTGTCAGAATAAAAGGTTCATCAAACAATTGCAATGTACCGATCGTAGATGTAATCGTGCAAAATAAAATAATCTGTTTGATCATCGGAATTGTAATATAGAACAATTTATCCCAAAACGTCGCTCCGTCAATATCCGCCGCTTCCATTAATTCGTTCGGAATAGACTGAATACCTGCAAGAAGAATAATCATATTGTATCCCAGCCATCTCCATGTAATGGAAATGATGATTGCAAATCTTGCCGGCCATTCTCCATAAAACCAGTCAATTCCCTTTCCGCCAAACAGTTCAATCACATAGTTGATCAGACCATGATCTCCGTTCAGAAGCACTTTGAATACCAACGCATAGGCAACCAACGCTGTAACGGACGGAAGAAAAATCGTTGTTCTGAAAAATGCTTTTCCCCGAATAAACTTCTGTTCAATTGCCACCGCAATCAACAGTGCCCCACCGATCATAACCGGAACCTGAACGATAAGGAAAATCACAGTGTTAAATAAACTCTTATAAAATGTTTCATCTTTAAAGAGTGCTATGTAATTTTTTACCCCTACAAAAACGTAGGATCCCGATACCAACTCGAAAAAACTAAGATATAATGATCGAAGGATTGGATATACCATGAAAATTGTAAATATCACCACGATCGGTGCAATCATTATATATGGTACGGTTTTTCGGTTAACCAACGGTTTTTTATTCATGGATCATCACCTTAACTTTCTTGGTCTCTTCAATAATCGATTCATTATCAACACCTACAAAGATCAGTTTCATAGAATAATCATTCAACCTTGTCTTATTTGCATACGTCTGTTCTTCACCACATGCATTGCTTCCCACTCCGGAATGCTTTGCGTCAATATGAACGATCACGGCATCACAACGTTTGATTTCTCCTACATGTTTTGCTTCCTCCAGCGCATCAATCGTATAGTCATGGACGTCCATTCCCACCTCATTTTTCGCACATACCAGAAGACTCTTTTTGTCATCTCCCACTGCAAACCACTTCACATTTTCACGATGTCCGTTTTCCTGCGGCATTGCGTATTCCACATGCATATCATCCACATTTTTGTGATATACCCCCATGAAAGAGGCCGACTTCATATCACTGTAATTCTCATCCGGTCCTAGACCGTACCATGTAACTTGTCTCATTTCACAAGGTATTTTCATTTCAACGCCGATGCGAGGAATGAATTCCGGTACGAAAGGACTGTATTTAAATCCTTTCATCTTCAGAGCAAGTTCCATTTTTCCATCTGGATAGATCCGGTAACGGTAATGTCCTTTAAAGCCAAAAGCCATACTAAGCGGCGAAAAATGTGTATGTATCTTTACTTCCACATATGATCCGCAATTACAAATTTCAAACTCTTCCATCTGCTCTTGTTGTTTGTTCAGGAAATACTTTTTATACCAGTCTTCAACTTTATACATGTCATTGTCAATTGTTGCACGTCGGAGATTCATAGACGGTCCTTCCATGATCCAGGTTCTTCCATCCATCTTATAGGTAAGAAGACGGCCATTTACCTTATCAAACACAACATTCACATGTCTTCCTGTAACCTCAGCCCGAACCTGCGTCTCTTCTATCAGGAGCCTTTCTTCAGTACATGCATCAATGATTCTTTCTCCGCTTTGATATACCGGAAGATGGAACTGGGCTTTCGCCACTTCATCCCCTTCTTCTCCATAAAGCGTTTCCTGATTATAGACAAATGAAAGATTCAGATAATAATCTGTTTCGGGATAAACCTTTTCCAGTTTCCACGGAATTTCAAACTCCTCCGCTTCCTGAGCTGCCACTTTCAGGCTTTCAATAACTCCTGTCTGAAGTATTTCGTCATCATATACAATCTCGTACTTCATAGACAAATGCTCCAACGATCTGAAATAATACAGATTCGATATCCGGATTCTCCCTTTTTCAAGATCAACTGCTTCTGCCTTGACCGGTGCGATCACCTGCTTGTAGTGAATCAATCCAGTAGAAGGTACTCTGTCCGGTCTTAGCAGACCATCCATACAGAAATTTGAATTATTCGGCTCATCTCCAAAATCACCACCATAATAATAAGTTGTATTTCCTTCCGAGTCCTTTTGTTCAATTCCGTGATCATACCATTCCCAGATAAAACCGCCCTGCAGTCTCTTGTATTTGTGGAACAATTCCTGATACTCCTCCAGATTTCCCGGCCCATTGCCCATCGCATGACCATACTCGCACAAAATATGTGGTTTACCGTGACAATCATTATTCTCACCGATTCTCTTCATACCATCCAACCTGGTATACATTGTAGAGTACACATCTGTGATATCCGCATCATAATCGCTCTCATAATGGATCAGACGAGAACTATCCAGCGCACGGATCGCTTCTGCAGAAGCATTGAAATTCGAACCAACTGATGATTCATTTCCCAGCGACCACATAATGATACATGGATGATTCCGATGCTCCTTCACCATTCGAGTGCTGCGGTCACAGTATGCCTCTTTCCAACTCGGCGTATCGTTCAGCCACTGGTATTTCTGAATCCATTCAAATCCATGTGTTTCGAGATCTGCTTCATCGATCACGTAGAACCCATAACGGTCACAAAGCTCATAGAAATAAGGCATTTTCGGATAATGGGAGCATCGAATCGCATTGATGTTATACTGCTTCATCATCCGTAAATCCTGCTCCACAACTGCCGGTTCTACCGTCGCGCCCCCTATTGGACTAAAATCATGCAGATTGACTCCATTCAGAAGAATCGGCTGACCGTTTACCGTGAAATTTTCACCATTCACTTCTACACGCCGGAAACCTGTCATTAAAGTTACCTCATCGACCGTTTCCCCCTGTCTCATCAGTGTTAATGATAAGGTATAGAGCTCCGGCAATTCTGCACTCCATGGTTTTACCTCTCCGATAAAATCATTTTCCATGGCAATGCCATTCTCAACTGCGATCTCTCCTGAAGCCACTTGATTTCCTTCTGCATCCCAAAGCCCCCATGAAGCCTTATCGGCAGACGCAGACGCTTGAATCTTCTGACGCAGAATTCCGACATGATATGAGTCATCCAACGTCGCTTCCACCTGATAATCCAGCACCGAACACTCCGGCTCATTTCTCAGGGACACGCTGCGGAATATTCCGCTGTACCACCACATATCCTGACATTCCAGGTAAGTTCCGTCAGACCACTGGTATACTCGCACCGTGATCTGATTTTCCCCCGGATGAATCAGGTCTGTGATGTCAAACTCAGACGCAAGACGGCTGACCTTGCTGTATCCGGCATGCTTGCCATTGATCCAGACATCAAATGCACTGCTGACGCCTTCAAAACGAAGAATGTCTCTGCCCTCATGCCATGTTTCCGGAATAAAAACCGTTTTCCGGTAAATTCCTGTCGGATTTTCCGAGGGAACAAACGGCGGATTTATCGGGAACAAATACCACACATCTGTATAATGCAGATATCCGTATCCCTTTAACTGCCAGCAGGATGGAACTTCTATATTATCCCATGCCGCATCCGGAAACCCGAACTCAAAGAAGCCTTCGGGAGAGTATTCCGGTGCTTTCAAATACAGGAATTTCCAGTCTCCGTCCAGAGAGATTCGCGGGGAAATCTGTTCACTTCTATGAAAATCAGTATGGCTTTCCCGCCTTCCGATTTGCAGAAGTTCTTCATCTTCCCAACGTTTCTTTTTCCTTGACACTTCACTTTCCTCCTATCTTAATGATGGTTTAAGATTATCATTTTACTAGTTAAATGTCAATATTTTACTAGTATACTTTTCACTTCAATTGTGCAAAACGTGAATTTGCACTACTAATATAAATAATTTTTGTACATTTATTACATGTTTTGTTCCTTGTTAATACTATAACAATAATATTTTAACAATCTTTTCCTTAGTAAAATTAATTCTATTTTTTACTATACTATATTGATATTTTTACTATTTTGTTCTATAATAATTTTAGGAATCAGCCACTGCCCTGCATTTGCGGCATTCGTACAAGATCTGCTTCCTAAATAAAAGAAAAAGCAGGTGTTCATATGAATCAGGAAAATAAAATTTTAGAGTTGCTTTCAAGAATTGTCGATTTATTATTACTTAATCTTCTATTTATCATAACCTCCATCCCAATATTTACTATAGGAGCCTCTCTCTGTGCACTATATTCTGTAAATCTGAAGATGACCCGCAAGGAAGAATCCTATGTGATAAAAGATTTCTTTCGCTCTTTCCGGCAAAACTTCCGGCAGGCAACCCCATCATTCTTTGCCTTTGCAGCAGCGTTTTCTCTTCTCGGCATGAACTTATGGATATCAACTCAGACTGGTGGAACATTTTCAGCTGTCCTCCGAACAGTAGCGGGGATTTTTCTTCTGGCTGTATATATCTGCTTTCTATATTATTTCCCGATACTGGCACGATTCCAGTTTACGTGTAGACAGGTAATGATGCATATTCCACACATGATACTCACCTGGCCAGGCTACTTTTTCACTTTGATTCTCCTGAATATTCCTATTTTTTTCTTTGCATTCTATTCCTTATATACTGCTGCAGCATTATTCATAATCACTTGCATTATCGGTGCTTCAGCATTTACGTATGTTGAATCACTCTTATTCCGCAAAATATTTGAAAAATACGAACGCAAAAGCTAAAAACGGCGTGACAAAAGTCACGCCGTTCTCTCTTCCGAATCCATTATTCTATTCTTCCTTACCCAAATATTCCGCCAATCACCACATAGGACAGAAAATACATGATCACAGTCGCCATGCACACTCCGATCACCACAGCCAGAAATGCTTTCTTCCAGTCGATTCCCAAAAGCGAAGCAATCAGAGATCCCGTCCACGCTCCGGTTCCCGGAAGCGGAATTCCCACAAAGAGCACCAGTCCCCAGAATTCATACTTTTCGATCTGACTGCTTTTACTCATCGCTTTTGCTTCCAGCTTCTCGACCAACGGCCGAAACAGTTTTGTCCGGCGCAGCCACGCAAAGATTGGCCTGATGAGCAGCAGAATGAACGGTATCGGAATCAGGTTTCCGATAATACAGATTGGAATCGCCCTCCAGGTCGGGATATCCAGGAATGCCGGTCCCGCTGCCAGAAGACCACCCCTGAGTTCCAGAATCGGCACCATGGAAATAATAAATACAATCAGTTCCTTTGCCGCCTTGCCCCCCAGCTTCGTCACAAACCACTGTACTAAAGATTCTACCATATATTCTCTCCTAACACTTCTTCATATATTTTTTCAGGAAAGCGAATAATGCCTCCATCTCTTCCCTTGTTCCTATCGTTACACGCAGATACTGTTCAATCCTTTCGCTTCCCCAGTAACGCACATAAATATCATTTGCCTTGAGCGCCTCAAAAAGTTCCTTTGCATCATAATCCGGATGAGAAACAAAAATAAAGTTTGCAGCCGGCTCCGGGAACACGAATCCCAATTTACGAAACTCCTCTGCCGCCCATGTTCTTGTCGCCACGATTTTCTGTATCGTCTCCTCAAAATACACTTTGTCCCGGACTGCCTCCACACCATATACAAGCGATGTTTTATTCATCGTATAGGAATTGAAGGAGTACTTTGCATCGTTCAGATATTTGATCAAAAGCGGACTTCCGATGGCATATCCAATTCGCATCCCCGCCATGGAGCGCGCCTTGGAAAATGTCTGTACAATGAGCAGATTCTCATATTTGTCCAACAGCTTCAGCGCGGACTCCCCTGCAAAATCAATATATGCTTCATCCACGATCACAATGACATCCTGATTGTGTTTGAGGATATCTTCCACAAAATCCAGATTCTCGTAGAGCGAGGTCGGCGCATTCGGATTCGGGAAGATCACACCGCCGTTCTCTTCGTAATAATCTTCTTTCACAATCCGGAACTCTTCATCGAGCGGCTTGCATTCATAAGGAATGCGGTACAGATCCGCCCACACTTTATAGAAAGAATATGTAATATCCGGGAAAAAGATCGGTTTCTCCGAATTAAAAAATGTCAGAAAACACATGGCAAGTACATCATCCGATCCGACTCCCACAAAAACCTGATCTTTTCCCACATGATAATAATCAGCCAGTGCGCTTACCAAGAGATCCGCTGTCGGATCCGGGTAAAGGCGAAGCGTCTCCATATTCTGTTCCAGTTCCTTCATCGCCGCAAGCACTCCCGGTGCCGGCGGATACGGATTCTCATTGGTATTTAATTTAATCACCTTTCTCTGCGGCTGCTCACCGGGTACATAAGGTTCTACTTTTCTGATATTTTTTTCAAATGCTTTCATCATTCATGCCTTTCTGTATTTTGTTCGTTCGCAAGTGTCACATATCCTTTTTCTACCAGAAAGACCGGCTTATAAGAAAGCTTTGCCTTTCTGAGTCCCTCAAGACCGACATCATCTTCCCTGTTGACATATCGATATTTCCCCAACAGCTCGTGCTCCACAAACTGCTGATTGATCATCGTGTACGAACCTTCCACTTCTGCATATGCCTTCTCGATATGAACAACAAACGTATCATCATTCACTGCTTCTCCGATCGTAAAAGCAACGATCTCACCGTCCACTCTTAATACTCCGCCTGTCAGGCCAAGTTCTTCAAACAACCTGAGGGAGTTGAGCGTCACGCACATCTCTGCATTCTTCTCTTCATCTTCTTCACAGCCATTCTCATTTCGCCATCTGAGAGCCATCTGGAAACACTCCTCCAGATTTTTTCCGGACAGTGTCTCATAACTCCAGTTGCCCGCATGGACTTGACGGAATTTATTGATATGATTCCTCTTACTGTGAAGCTTCTTTCCGGAAAGAGTCGCCAGTTTTTCCGTCTCATAGACGTAATCCGCTTCGTCCCGGTTGTATTCACATACAAATTCTTTCGGGAACCACATTTCCAGCTTTTCCATATGTTCTTTTGTAATACCGTAAAGACAGAATCTTTCTCCATCCTCTTTTGCCTGGTTTACCAGCTCCGGTATCACATTTCTCACATCTTCATCCTCGCCTGCCGGAAAAGCGAATCCATACCCCGCACTGTTGTCCCTGAACAAAAGGGTGCGCTTATACTCTGCAAACTCCACATTATAATGTTTTGCCCACAAAAACACATTTGCAAACGTCCGGTCACAACTTCTGCTCGGATACTGACGAAAATACCAGGAAATCAACTCCTGATCCCTTAATTCCGGTCTTCTGAATTCTGCTTCTATCATAAAATCACTTCAAATACTCCTTTTTTTTCAATAACTCCGTACCAGTATAACACAAAATCTGTCTTTTTTTGACATGAAATTGCAATTTAAAATAAATAAAACCGTTACTGTATCGTTTATCTATTTTAGCCGGATCACAAATACCGGCAGAGGCGGATCATTTTTCCGGTTATAATAACTGTTCACAAGTACGAGCCACTTTTTCGAATCCAGTTCTTTCAAATACGAAAGCAGCGCTTCCTTTTCCTCATACCCGGTGTCTCCCCCGCTGTAAATACAGAGGCTCATCACACCGCCTTTTTTCAAAAGCCCAAGTCCCTGCTCCACTGCGATCAGACTGGTCTCCGGTCTCGTTGCCACCTTGTGATCTCCTCCTGGAAGATACCCGAAATTAAACACCACCGCAGAGGCCTCTTCCTGAACATACTTCGCCATGTTCTCGTGACCATCCAGTATCAGACTCGCACGCGCGGTCAATCCGGCGTTCTCAAGACGCAGCCGGGTCTGGCGGATAGCCTCTTCCTGCACGTCGAATGCATAGACCTTTCCGCCTTCCCCGACCATCCGGCATAAAAACTCGGTATCATTCCCATTTCCCGCTGTCGCATCGATACAACAGTCATTTTCCCTCACATATTCTTCCAGAAAATGATGGCAATATTCTGTAATCTGAAATCTGCCCGGCATCGTTTCACCTTCTCTTATCCTGTCAGCCTTGTTCTGACATATTTTCTGTCATAGTTTTCCCATGTTAACTCTGAAAATGCATATGATACAAGGATTCATATACACCCTTCTTTGCCAGAAGTTCCTCATGCGTTCCCTGTTCTGCGATTCCGTTCTCCGTAAGCACCAGAATCCTCTGGGCATTGCGGATCGTCGTAAGTCTGTGCGCGATCACAAACGTGGTCCGGTTCTTCGCAAGCTCTTCGAGGGATTGCTGAACCACTTTCTCACTCTCATTATCCAGTGCCGATGTCGCCTCATCGAAGATCAGAATCGGCGGGTTCTTTAAGAAAACTCTGGCGATGGATAATCTCTGCTTCTGCCCTCCGGAAAGCTTCACTCCCCGCTGTCCGATATCCGTATCATATCCGTCCGGGAATGCCATGATAAATTCATGCGCATTTGCACGCTTCGCCGCAAGTATGACCTCTGCGTCCGTCGCCCCCGGTTTTCCATAACGGATATTGTCCATGATCGTACCCGCAAACAGGTAGACATCCTGCTGAACAATACCGATATTATTTCTCAGATTGGCAAGCTTCATATCTCGAACGTCCATACCATCAATCTGAATAGCTCCCTCCGACACTTCATAGAATCGTGGAATCAGACTGCAAAGTGTTGTCTTACCCACACCGGAAGGGCCGACAAGCGCCATATACTCTCCGGCATGCACCTTCAGATTAATATGGTTCAGCACCTTCTCCTTATTATCCTCATAATGGAACGAAACATTCTTGAATTCGATGTCGCCCTGCAAATTCCCCACCTCGACTGCGTCCGGCTTATCTGTAATATCCGGCGCGATTGAAAGGATCTCCAGAAAACGCTCAAACCCGGTATATCCATTCTGGAACTGTTCCGCTGAATTCACCAGCTTCTTCACCGGCTCCGTAAAATTACTGATATAGAGAAGAAACGTAATCAGATCCGTCACCTCTACCGTACCGGTCGTCAGGAAGCTTCCTCCTGCCACCAGAACACCGACCGTCACCAGTGTCGTCATCGCATTCAGACCGGAATGGTAAATCCCCATATACTTGTAGCTTGTCCGCTTTGATTCCACAAATCGGTCATTTCCCACATTGAATTTTTTCAACTCTTCGCCTTCATTTGCGAACGATTTTACCACACGGATTCCCGACAGACTGTCCTCGATCTGACTGTTGATATCCGCAATCCTCGCCCTGTTCTGAGAAAATGCCCGCTTCATTTTCTTATTATAATGTACAGCAAACACCACCATAAACGGAAGAAACGCAAACGCAACCAGTGTCAGCTTCGCATTGATTTGCAGCAGGATTACAAAAGAACCTACGATCTTGATCACCGAAATCAGCACATCCTCAGGCCCATGATGCAAAAGCTCACTGATATCAAACAGATCACTCGTAATTCTCGAAAGCAGATGTCCCACTTTCTGATTATCATAAAACGCAAATGTCAGCTTCTGATAATGACCAAAAATATCACTTCTCATATCTGCTTCCATCCGGGCCCCCATCATATGTCCCAGGAATGCTATATAATAATTGCAGCCATACTCGATCAGCACCAGAATCACCAGGAAAATCCCCAGCCGCAGAATCGCACTATTTGCTTCATTCGGGCTGAAATATACAACCTCACTTGTAATGTATCGCACGATGAGCGGAATTGCGAGCGTTACCATGGCCCCTACTACCGCAAAAAACAAATCACTGAACAGCAAAAATTTGTACGGTCCATAGTAGGCTAATAACTTTTTTATTTTTTCCCACATAGTTCAAAACCCCCATTTCACAGACTCTTTCCAAATTATACTACACCTTCGGAAGGCTTTCAATCGTTTATGATCATGTTTGTTTTTATTAATCCTGATGGGGAACCCTTTTCCCCCGGCTTCCATACTATAATATTGTAAATACTATGGAAGGAGCTTACTACTCATGCAGAATTATCGGAATGATACAAACGATTATATGAGGCGTGGGAACTGCGGTCACGGCTATCGAATGAACAATGGCATGGCTCCGGGATCTGCACCTTCTCCGTATTCCGGAAACAGAAATATGAATTCCTGCTGCGACCGGGATGACGCACTGGAAGGAATGCCACTCGCGATGGCTTATGTTCCGTGGCAGAACTGGAGAAAAATCTATGAACCTGAGAAAGCATTCTGCCGTGGTACGATTTTCGAAGAACTGGATAAACCATTTCATGGAACAGGAGGATGCCAGTCATGAATGAAATGAATCAGGGAAAACCTTGCCGCCGGGAACTGCTTTGCACGATCAACCAGGCGAGCTTTATGGTGGATGATGTCAAATTATATCTGGACACCCACCCATGTGACAACGCCGCACTGCAGTTATTTCACGAATACAGTAAAATGCGGAATCAGGCATTGAAAGAATACGCGAAATATTATGGTCCGCTTACCATCGATACAACGGTTGCTTCGTGCACCGACAGATGGAACTGGATCCATGAGCCATGGCCATGGCAGGAAGGATGGTGTTAGAGTATGTGGAATTATGAAAAACGTTTACAGTATCCGGTCAAAATCAGCCAGACCAATCCGAAAATAGCTCAGGTTATCATTAGTCAATTTGGCGGCCCGGACGGGGAGCTTGCTGCTTCAATGCGATATCTCTCCCAACGATATACCATGCCTTACAAAGAAGTGACCGGTATATTGACAGATATCGGTACAGAGGAACTGGCTCATATGGAGATCGTCAGCGCAATCGTCTACCAGCTCACCAGAGACCTTTCCCTTGATGAAATAAAGGCCTCCGGCTTCGACAAATATTTTGTAGACCACACCCTCGCTCTCTGGCCCCAGTCAGCCGGAGGTACACCATGGACTGCAACATATTTTCAATCGAAAGGGGATCCGATCACAGATCTTCATGAAGATATGGCAGCAGAGCAAAAAGCCCGCACAACATACGACAACATTCTCCGCCTTGTGAAAGATCCGGAAGTATGCGATCCGATCCGTTTTCTCCGGAAAAGAGAAATTGTTCATTACCAAAGATTCGGCGAAAGTCTGCGAATCGTTCAGGAGAATCTGGATAGCCGAAACTTCTATGCCATCAACCCGGAATTCGACAAGAAAGAAATGTGCGGGTGCAAGCAGAAATGAACCAGGTCCTGAATGATACAATCCGGATCCTTCTGTCCCAGAAACCGGATGCACAGGCAGAAGTTCGCGGCAGCAAAGAATTCTCCGATATTATGGGCGAAGTGATGTTTTATCCTCTCTGGCGCGGAACCCTTGTCGTTGCAAGTATCTCCGGTCTTCCCCAAAGTGCTGAGCATTGCAGGGGCGGCTTTTATGGATTCCACATTCATTCCGGAAACCGCTGTACAGGAAATCAGGAAGATCCTTTTGCTGATACAGGCATGCACTGGAACACAACGCATTGTGATCATCCGGGGCATTCGGGTGATTTTCCTGTGCTGATGGGGAATGACGGTTATGCAATGGAAGCCTTCTATACCGATCGCTTCTATCCGGAAGAAGTCATTGGGAAAACGGTGATCATTCATGAAATGCCGGATGATTACAGGGCACAGCCATCCGGGAACAGTGGACGCAAAATCGCATGTGGGCAGATTATAAGCGGAAAATGAAGAAGAATGAGTATGAAAAAAGCGGACTACAATAATCCGCTTTTTTCATGTACAATTCTAAATCAATATAGGAGGTCTTACGATGCTTTACCCAGTTTTACAGTAACTTCCTGCTCCGTGTATTCACCATTTTTTTCCGGAACCTGAACCTTCACTGAAACTTTCTCACCTACTTTATAATATTCCAACAAGCCTTTCAGAGTTTCCATATCGTCAACAGAACTTCCGTCAAACTCTGTGATGATCATGCCTTTTGTCAGACCTGCGTCTTTTGCACCGCCGCCATCAATGACTTCCGCAATGAAAACGCCGGTCGGCATATTATACATCTGTGCGCCTTCTTCTGTTACATCATATCCCTTAATACCCAGATATCCACGTTCTGCTTCGCTGACTTTGCTTCTCGTTTCTTTATTCATCAAATTCTCGATAATATCGGTTGTATCGGAAATCGGAATCGCAAATCCCATTCCTTCGACTTCAGATGCATTGATCTTTGCAGAGTTAATACCAATCACTTCTCCATTGATGTTCAGCAGTGCTCCGCCGCTGTTTCCGGGGTTGATTGCTGCATCTGTCTGAATATAGGTTCCGTCATAACCGGAAATCGTACGTTCCGTTGCACTGACAATTCCCATTGTAACAGACTGTCCATAGCCAAGTGCATTTCCGATTGCAATGGCAGGTTCTCCGACCTTGATGCCATCCGAATCACAAAGCGTTGCAAGCTTGATCGCATCCATCGTCTCATCCGGAATCTTCTCCAGTGGAACTGCAACAACTGCCAAATCTCTTGCAGAATCTGTTCCTTTGATCAGCGCCTCCACACTCGTCTCATCAACAAATGTAACTGTAAGTGTCTCGCTTCCCTCTACTACATGATTGTTCGTCACGATCAGCAGCTCTGTATCATTCTGACTGATGATGATGCCGGAACCCGCGCTCTTGCTTTCCTGTTGCCGGATGCCTCCGAAGAAATCCTGTACCTGCTGAACACTCATATTGGTAATCGAAACGATCGATGGGAGCGTTGCATCCACAATATCGGATACATCGGAAGAAACCGCGGTCTTCGAGGTCGTAAGCTGGGTATTGGCAACCGTCTTCGTACTTTTTGTCTCTTCTTTCGTGCTCGTCGTTCCCAAAAGTTTACCCGTTATATAGTTCGTTCCCTGGAAGGTCAGTCCCCCGATCACGCCAAACATAACCGCAAATCCCGCAGCCGCTATTGCCTTTTTCGGAAATTTCTTCTTCGGCTTCGGTGCCTTTCTGCTTTCCTGAAATGATCTGTCTGTATTATTATCGTCATCTGGTCTATAATAATTGTACTGGTTTTCCATAACCAAAATCCCCTTTCCTTATCTTTATGACTTAGAGTTTAATCGATAATTGTGATAAAAGTGTGATAAAACAATAAAAAAATGTTGAAAAGGCGGGAAGAATCCCGCCCTTTTCCCGAAGCATCACAAACCTGTATTCTGCAGGTTCTATTCTGCCGGTTGTTCATAATCAATGTCGTTGATCAGCATATCATAAAAATAAGATTTTTGACGAAGATAATCGTTCACTTCATCATATCCATATTTTTCTTCCAAAGTTTCCTCTGAAGAGAATAAATTCGTACCAAGTGCCAGTCTGTCGCCTTCTATCTGCGCTCCCAGAGCTGCCAGCGTAGTCGGGAACATGTCCAAAGTACAGCTTTTTCTCAAATGCGTCTGCTCATAAGAAGTATTTAGTCCTTCCGGAAGGTTAATAAATGCATTATAAACAGTCCTTTGATAATCCTCATCCAGACCTTCGCAGAAATTCTTATCCATCGTTGGATGATCCCCACAAAGTATGATCGTCGTATTCTCATAGAAATCCTGCTGCTGTATCCATTCAATAAATGCTGCAATCTGTCTACTTGAGCATGCCATAACATTCGCGTACTGGTCATCTCCGAATTCATCCTGACACAAATCACAGACATATCCGTCTTCAAAATGTGTGTCTACTGTAAGAAGTGTAAGATTGAATGGTTCTGATCCTGAACTCAGCTCTGTCAGTTTTTCCCTGGCATATGTAAAGAGCTTCTCGTCCTCATATCCCCACCATCTGTAATAATCTTCCGGAATTCTTCCTTCTTCGACAGCGGTATAATAGTCCCAGATCTCACAATTTCCATGGCTGTTAAAATAAGCTTTTCGTCCGCCGAATGTCACATCCGATCCGATCATAAAACACTGCCTGTATCCTTGTTCTGCAAGAATATCCTCCAAATTACACACTCTTGACGAAAAAAACATCTGCTCTCCCAATGTCTGGTTCATGTCATCCGTTCCGACACTGTTCTTGATCGGCAGTCCGGATGTCTGTCCGAAGAGTCCTCCCATTGTCCATCCGGTCCCCGGGACTGCAACTGGTCCTCCCAGTTTATCTGTATTGGAAAATGAAACATAATTCGTTGCAATCTCTGTCAATTCGGGGATACAGTTAAAATCAAGCCCTCCCCCGACATCCTTGGAAGCATAAGTAGCTTCCATCGATTCAAGGAAAATATAGACCAGATTTCTTTTCTCTTCCGGGAACGTGATCTCCACATTTCTGGGGTCAACATAATGTTCCTCAATGAATTTGTCATCTTCTTTCTGACTGAGAAGATAATTTCCCACCTCAAGCTCTGAATACAGATTGTACGCAGCCTTAACACCGCTTCCGGCAGAGAGACAGGTAATACACAAAAATCCGAGCCCCAGTTTCCATTTACTGTGCTTCATACCGGCCGCATATACGATCATAAAGAGCACGACCAGTATAACAAGCGGAAGACAGGTATTGATTCCATCCCAGACAATATCCGTATTTGTTCCTTCAATCGGTACCGTCAGATGAAATATAATCTCATCGATCGTTAACAGCCCCCAGGTATCCAGAACCCATCCCGCAAGATTATATACTGTCACACATGTTGCAGAAATCACAATCATACCCAAACAGCATAACGCAAAAAATGCATTGCCAATCTTTTTACTCGCTTTCATACTTTTTCCTTCATTTCTTAATTTTTCTTTAATATTGAAGCATGAATTGTCGAAAAAAGCAAGTAATTTATATTTATTTTATTCAACTGTAACTGATTTTGCCAGATTTCTCGGTTTATCCACATCGCATCCTCTTCCGATTGAAACATAATATCCAAATAACTGGAGCGGGATGATCGCCAACGAATTGGTAAAATACTTATTTGTCTTCGGAATATAGATCACATAATCAGCAGCTTTTTCCACTTCCGTATTACCGGTATTGGTCACTGCCATGACAAATGCGCCCCTTGTCTTTACTTCAACCATATTGCTGATCATTTTCTTATACAGTTCCGGCTGAGTCAGGACTGCAGATACCAGTGTTCCCTCTTCGATCAGTGAAATGGTTCCGTGTTTCAATTCACCGGCAGCATACGCCTCCGAATGAATGTAGGAAATCTCTTTCAATTTCAATGAACCTTCTAATGAGATTGCATAATCGATTCCTCGTCCGATAAAGAAAATATCCCTTGCAGCGAGGTATCTGTTTGCAAATTTCTGTATCTTCTGCTTATTATTCAGAAGCATCTCGACCTGTTCCGGAAGTCTCCGCAGATCTTCCAGCATTGCAGCCAGTTCTGTATCTCCAAGTTTCCCGCGGACATGGGCAAATTTCATTGCAAGCAAATACTGTGCAATCAGCTGTGCTGAATATGCCTTCGTCGTCGCAACCGCAATTTCCGGTCCTGCCCATGTGTACATGACATTGTCCGCTTCTCTGGCGATGGAACTTCCCACAACATTAACAATACCAAGTACGCGCGCTCCTCTTTTCTTTGCCTCACGAAGTGCCGCAAGGGAATCTGCCGTTTCTCCGGACTGACTGATAACAATGACCATGGTACCTTCTTCAATAATCGGATCCCGGTAACGGAATTCTGAAGCGAGATCCACTTCAACCGGAATTCTTGCAAGTCCCTCAAAAATATATTTACTGGTGACACCAGTGTGGTACGCCGATCCACATGCCACGATCATGATCTTTTTGATTCCACGAATCTCTTCATCTGTCATTCCAAGCTCGTCGATCACGATTTTTCCTTCTTTTACTCTCGGCGAAAATGTATCAGTAATGGCTTTTGGCTGCTCATACATTTCTTTCAGCATAAAATGTTCATAACCGCCTTTTTCTGCGGCGTTGACATCCCAGTCAATATGTGTGGATTCCTTCTCGAGAGGTTCCTCATCCACGGTAAAAAACTCCATAGAATCTTTCGTCATCCGCACGATTTCTTCATTTTCAATAAAGAATACGTCTCTGGTGTATTTCAAGACTGCCGGGACATCCGAAGCAATGATATTTCCGTCTTCCGTGTGTCCGACGATCAGCGGACTGTCTTTTCTTACCGCGTATAATTCATCCGGATGATCTCTGAAAATGATACCCAGTGCATAAGATCCTTCCATTCGATGCATGATCTTTGTAACGGCCTGAAGCGGATTACCTGTATAATAATAATCCAGCAGATGAGCGATCACTTCCGTATCTGTATCCGAGATAAACTGATATCCTTTTGCCTCCAGCTTCTTTTTCAGCTTCAGATAGTTCTCAATGATGCCATTATGAACCACTACAATACTCTCATCTTTATTAAAATGCGGATGTGCATTGATGTCAGACGGTTCCCCGTGTGTAGCCCACCGAGTATGTCCGATTCCAAGTGTTCCCGGCATCATACTTCCATCATGAGTCATCTCACTTAAAACCTTAAGTCGCCCCTTGGACTTCACCACTTCAATTTCTGTTCCATTATATACAGCAATACCGGCCGAGTCATATCCTCTGTACTCCAGTTTTGACAATCCATCAAGCAAAATAGGTGCCGCCTGGCTCTCTCCGATATATCCCACTATTCCACACATAATTAAGTCCTCCCTTTTCTTTGCACAAAAGTGTATTTTTTTTGCACTTTTCCATGTATTGTAACAAACTTGTAACATTTTGTAAATAGAAAAAGGGATATTGTTTCCAATATCCCTTTTCCCAAGTTATTCTAAATCAATAAAATCCATCTCAAATGTGTCATCTCTTGTTGACTTGGCGGAAGTGGCCTCATACGAATCTTCATCATAATCATCGTAATCATAATCATCGTCCGCGTAATCATCATCATAATAATATTCGTCCAGATTACTGTTTGGCTGCGGAGCCGCTGACATGAAGTCTTCTCTCAGCTCTGCAAGATCGTCGTCTGCCTCTTCATCATCGTAATAATAGGCATCATCGTCTTCATCGTAAAAGTCATCGAAATCATCTTCGTCTTCTTCTGCCGGCTTTTTGAACTGATTCTTCTTTGGCTGAACTTTCGGATTATCCTCTTCCACATCGATACCATACTCATCGTACAGTTCATCAAGTTCCACATTTCTGTTGCGAAGCTTTACAGCCGTTACAATCAAAAGGATGAACATAATAAAGATCAGGCATCCGACACCAACCAGCACCCAGATCAAATAATCCGATATCACACCAAGTACCTTATCCAGTTTGCTTTCTTCCTTCGGCGCAACCGTTGTACCGGTCTTCGGGGTTTCCATTCTCTGATAGGTGTGTTCTAAAGTATCATAAAGATAAAGTGACTTATCCCCGTCGTTATTAACTGCATAAAGAATCAGAAATCCATCTCTGTCAGGTTCCACCCATGCAGGGAAGCTGACACCGTTGATATCGAGTGAAGCCTCCACATATTTCTCAGGCATTTTCACTTCATTCGTTCCGTCCAGGATCACGATAGAATATGTATCTGAAATCATGATTTCTTCGAACGGATAGAAGGAACTGTCTTCTGTATTATACAGCCAGAATTTACCGGACTGATCACTGTCGATCAGGTAAGCTGCCGTCAGACCACTGTTTGCCTGAACAGCTCCTTTAAATGTCTCACCTTCGTAATCGAATTCACCTGCAGCAAATCCTGTAGGAATCTCGCTTTCATTAAACGCTTCTGACAGCGTATATTCTGCGCCATTGACTGTAACGCTTTTCGTGTTTCCGACCGGAAGGATCTTACCTGGATCCCCTTCACCGATTACTACGTCTGCAAATCCGGTCTCGCAATCCACCGTTTCACCATTCTGGTTCGTTACGGAAGTACTTCCCTGCTCCACTCTCGTATTTCCTTCCAGAAGTGCCTGAAACTGCATATTATATTCCAGACGGTCACTGCTGCCGTCTCCCGATCCGCTGAAAACCAGTTTTCCACTTTCGCTCTCACTGACCCCATCTCCTTCTATAAAACGAAGGTAAGTCGTGTCATACGTCATCTCCACTCTTGCATCACCGATCGTATCATTCCTTGCTACCACGGTACCTGTAATGGTAAGCGTATCCCCTACCTTCGTTTCCAGATCCGTGAAAAATACAATTCCGTCTGCCGCCATCGATATTGTTGCAAAACATGGCACCAGCAGACTTACTGTTAATAACATTGTCGCAATTCGCTTTAGTATCTTCATGTGCATTCCTCTTTCTAATTTTCTGTTTGCATACTTACTAAATATTATACATTTTTTACTGTTCAATGTCTAGATGATTATTTCTATTCTATAATAACTGCATTTTTGCCCATGTTTTTATATGCTTTTTCAAAATCTGACATAGAGTATTCCACGGTTCCCCGTATTGGATCATTGACTTTAACAGTTCCCCGGTTCAGATCATATCCGGTCAACACCATGCAATGTGCTCTTCTCGGCCAGTACACTGCTTTTCCGTTAACAGTCCCGGCCTGAAACCATTCTCCGGTACTCCCCATATCCAGCGTAACCCATACGATCACCGGCTTTCCTAATGCAACATATTTGTAAATCTCCGTAGGCGTGCTGTCGCTAATATTTTTTGCACATTTTGGTGAAATTCCCTTGCTTTTAAAATATTTATCCGCCGTTTTTACAATCACAGTCGCCCAGCATCCGTAACCCGCATTTTCTCCGGCCGGATTTCCCATATATGCTTCATACGGATCCGTCGAATGTATAGGCCCTCTTGGCAGATAAATGTTACACATTTCAGAATTGGGAATCTCATATCCCAGATAACGCATAACCATATTCAGCGATATTGCCTCACATCCGTTCGGAAAATCAGGATACTGTTTGAGCAACGGTACGCCACTGATATTCTTATTTCTCGGATAAACGACATAATATCCCGAATTCTCTCCGGGAGCTGCATTTTCTTTAACAACCAGCATAATCTGTAATGCTTCTATCCTGAGACTGCTCTCTGTCGTCCCTGCAATCTGGCCGTTTTTCGCCCATCCAAGCCATCCCAGAGATTGAACATGGGTCCGATAGTAAATATCGTAATACTTTGAAGCATCCCCTTTAATCCGAATCTTAACGGCTTCCATCCTTTTTGATTCTCCGGTCGTTCCGGCCAACTGGCCATTTTCTTTCCACGGCTGCCATCCGATATTCTGAACATGAGCCTGATATTCCACAACACCTTCCAATCCATTCGACGTATCCAATGTGATGGATAATGCTTCCAGTCTTTTGGAACTGCCTACCGTTCCCAGCGTCTCACCACTTGTGGCTGCTTTTGTGGTTCCGATTCCCTGAACGTGCCCGGAGTATTTCATATCGCTAGATGAATATCCTTTGACGAATCCCCTTTCGGATATGTCCTGCTCGTTTTCAATTTTCTCCAGTCCAATCGAAATTGCTTCAATTCGTTTCGACATTCGCTCTGTACCAGAATAATCCCCACCTTTTACCAGACCAAACCATCCAAAAGTTGCACTATGGGATTTATAATACACTTCGTATTCAGATGCGATATCTCCGGTAAGACGTATCTGAATTGCTTCAATCTGGAGTTTCTCTCCGGTCGTACCAGCCAGTTCTCCATCCCTCTTCCAATCCTGCCAGCCTATGTTTCTTACATGTACCCGATATTCAACATGTGACTCTTCTTTCACTTCGGTCTCCGGATTCTCTGTCAATGTGTCCTCTTCCTCAGGCAATTCATCTTCTGTCTGTTCCGGCCCTTCTTCTTCGACCAGTTTTATTCTAACTGCTTCTACTCTTAAGGACTCTCCCGTAGTGCCTGCCACTTCATAATCCGATACCCAGTCCATCCAGCCTTTCTTCTGGATATGAACCTGATACATGATCTGCGGCATCTTCTCTGGAAGTTCAGTCTCTCCTTCTGGATTGTTTTCCGCCTCCAGATCATTTTCCTCCTCCGGGCTGTTTCCTTCCTCAGGCGTTTCCGCTTCTAACGGGCTATCTGTCTGTTCATTTTCAGAGGCATCTTCTTCATCCTGTTCTCCCGATTCATTTTCAACGTTTTCTATATCTTCTGCTTGATCCGCACCCTCATTTTCCGCTCCACTCCAGTCTTCCGGATCTTCGGCTGACTCAGTCTCGTCAACATTTCCGGGAACTTCTTCCAGTTCGTCTTCTTCCATCTCATGGTCCATATCATCCTGCATGGATGTCAGAGTGTAAGCTTCATCTGAGGATGCAGCAGATGCCACAATCGGGGCTTCTATATTTCCCAGCAACATACATGCACATATGACACCTGCTATCATTCTGTTTCTTTTTTTCATTACTTAGATCCGATATTGCTTTTACACAAACGGACGCGCAACCCCCTTTATGATAGAACGATGAGAATTCTTGATTGGCCAAACAACGACTTTATCAGGCCATGACTCAATCACCTGATCGTTTCCAAGATAAATTGCTACATGTATGATCGTCCCTGATGAATTTGCATAAAAGATCAGATCTCCGCGCTTCCTTTCACTATAGGAGACATGCTTCATAGGAAGATTCCATAAATTTCTTGATTCATATTCGTAACCTGGCTGTGAATGTCTGATTGGGCTCACAGGATCCGGATCGATGCCGGCTGAATATAATGCCTGCATAACCAATCCGCTGCAGTCAGCTCCCGTTCCCGGTTTTCCGGATGCACCGATAATATACTCCGTATCCAAATAAGAATATGCCGTATCGATCATCGCTTCAATACAGTCTGAACGTGTACTGGACGGGTTTGTTTTCAGAGGACTGGTGTAAGCGCCCAGATTGTACCAGTCATCTTCTGACAGTCCCATTTTCCTCCAGGTAGTCAGGTCTACAACTCCATTTGCGGTAAGTCCGTTGTTCTTCTGGAACGTCTTTACTGCAGAAATCGTAGTTGAATCCATAATCGCCCGACGGACACCCAGTCCCAGCTTTCTCTGTACATAAGCAACCTTAAGTCCCATATAATTCTCAGACAGATTGTATCCTCCGCCAGTCAATACCTTCTGCTTATGCTTAATCTGCAGATACTGTGACGGATTCTGATATACATATGTATTTCGGAAAGCAGCCTTAGAGCTCTGGTATGCACTCTGATCTTTACATTTCGGAACAAGAACGATCTGGAATGCTTCCATTCGCTGGGAAATAGATTCACTTCCCGCTTTTTCTCCGTTTTTAGCCCATCCCATCCATCCAAAATTCTGGATATGAGCCCGATAATATACATTATAGAATTTTGCCGCTTCACCGGTAAGCTTTATCTGGATCGCTTCGATTCGCAGCGACTCGCCTTCCGTCCCTGCAAATTCTCCGTTTTTCTTCCACTCCTGCCAGCCCACGTTCTGGACATGGGCACTGTACATGATATCACCTTTCAGTGCATTCAGTGCGGTGGTATCCAGATTCACACAAAATCCTTCAACGCGCAGGCTTTGTCCTGTCGTACCCTGCGTTTGGCCGCTTGTCACTGCTTCCAGATTACCCAGTCTCTGGACATGGGCTGCATAGGTCAGATCTTCGGGAGAAAATTCTTTTACAAATCCTCTGCCCGATGCATCCGGCGCATCTTCCGAATTCTTCTCCACTAACCGGATCACCATAGCTTCCATTCTTGCGCCCAATCCTTGTGAACCGGCACTTGCTCCGTTTGCGACATAATCCAGATCGCCAATATTGGAAACATGTGTAGAGTAGATAATATCATACTTTTCAGCGAGTTCTCCCGTCAGTCTGATTTCCATCGCCTCTGCACGAAGGGATTCTCCGATCGTACCTGCAACTTCTCCACCGTTGACCCAGTCCTGCCAGCCAATACTCTGTACATGCGCACGATACTGAATCTGACTGTTCCATTCTTCTGTTCCGAGATCGATTTTAAATGCTTCCAGCCGCAGGGATTCTCCCGTAGTTCCTGCCTGTTCTCCTGAATTCTTCCAGTCCTGCCAGCCAATCTTCTGCACATGTGCCTGATAAAGGAGCTCAACTTTTTCGTCCGGCTCTTCACCCGGTTCTTCTTCGTCCGGTGTTTCAGACGATTCCTCTTCATCTGATGTGTCAGAAGGCTCCTCGGATGGTTCTTCTTCCGTCTGCTCTTCAGATGGACCCTCTTCTGCATCTTCTTCTGTCATCTCTTCAGACGGATCCTCAATCGGTTCCTCTGCCGTATCTTCCAGATCAGCAGCTCCTGTTTCAGCAATATACGGTTCATTCTCCTGAGCAACTGCCGTTAAAGGAGCACAAGATAAACAGATTGCCAATGATACCGCTAAAATCCTTTTATACATAATTTTCCCCCTCTACTTCTCTTCAAATGGATGTTCCGTAGCTCCGGGCGCCTCCTGTCCTTTTTCTACCAGCATGATCCGGATTCCTTCCAAACGATATCCGAATCCGGCACTTCCTGCTTCTTCACCATTCTTAGCCCAGTCAAGCCAGCCCAGATGCTGTACATGTACCTGATAATAAATATCATATTTCTCTTCTGCTTCTCTGGATAACTTGATTCTCACAGCCTCCAGCCGTTTCTGCTCTCCGCTTGTTCCGGCCAGTTCTCCGTCTTTCTTCCATCCCTGCCAGCCATAAGTCTGAACATGAGCCTGATATTCCACGCTGCTGTCTTCTGACATATTGGTGAGCAATACGCGAAGTCCTTCCAGACGCTTACTCTGTCCGCTCGTTCCGGCCATGTCACCGTCAAACTTGTAAGCCTGGTCACCGATCCCCTGAATATGTACCTGATATTTGATAAGACTTTCATGGAATGGCTCTTCTGTACTTCCCGGGAAGTCTGTTCCTTTTTCAACTATTTTGATTTCAATCGCTTCCAGCCGGTAAGAATATCCTGCTGTTCCGGCGCTTTCACCATTCTTCGCCCAGTCGAGCCATCCAAAGTTCTGTGCATGTACTCGGTAATAGATATCATAATTTTCTTCCATCTTTCCTGTGAGTTTGATTTCGATTGCTTCCAGACGCCTGCTCTGTCCACTTGTCCCGGAAGTCTCACCATCACTCACCCAATCCTGCCAGCCGATTCCCTGAATATGTGTCCGGTATTCAATGGATCCTCTATACTCGGCATTATTCAGTTGAATCTTGATTGCTTCCAGTCGTTTACTCTGTCCACTTGTTCCCGAGGTCTCTCCCTGATATTTCAGTTCCTGCCAGCCGATTCCCTGTACATGTGTCTGATAAGAGACAAGCTTCAATTCAGATGGTCTCTCGGTAGTTCCGGGAGCTTCGCCATCTTTTTTCACCAGTACGACTTCCAGTGCTTCCAGATTATAGCCAAATCCGGTTGTACCGGCAATCTGTCCATTCTTCGCCCATCCGAGCCATCCAAACTTTGCAGAATGAACCCGATAATATACATCATATTCCTGAGCCAGATTTCCCTTCAGTCGGATCCGAACTGCCTGGAGTGCTTTTCCACTGGTGGTTCCCGCCGTTTCACCATTTTTGAATTCGTTGATCCATCCGGTTCCCGCCTGATGTACATCATATTCTACTGATCCGTCTTCCGAATCAATACTCAGCCCGATCAGAGGTGTGCCTTGTCCGATACTTCCCACCATCTGTCCATTTGTCATATTTTTCTGCCATTCTCCGTTTACCGCACCGGAGAGCAGGAGTGTTGCTCCATCGGAAGTCTCCGGATGGCCGGTCGTTCCCGGAGCCTCCTCGTTCTTGCTTTGAATGCAGACTTTCCATGCGCCAAGTCCGGTCTGATCCATGAAGTTACCGGAGGTCTCGCCATTTTCTGCCCAGTCATTCCACTCTTCTCCATTTACTTTGGTAGCATAGTAGAGGTCGAACTGTTCGGTATCAGAACCGGTAAGCTTCATCTGTATCGCCTTGATCTTCTTCTCTCCGCTGGTATCGCCGCTTGCTTCCTTCGGATTCTTCCAGTCCGTCCATCCCTGATCTTCTACATAAGTGCGGTACTGAAGTTTACAGTTTCCGACGTTATTAAACTGATCCACACGGACTGCGCTGATATCACCGTCCACAACATTTTCTGCCCCGTCTGTGGTCATCTCAGTCCATCCGGTGTCAGCAGTATATACCGAATAGCTGACCTTTTTATTGCTTACTTTTACACCGGTCACTTCATCAGTGTAGGTACCGGTTGAATCATTTGCTACTACCTTGATATCACTGTTATTAACAAGTACCACATCTTCCCAGACAAAAACTCCATCCTGCTGTTTTTTGCCTGCTCCAATGAGTTTACCGTTTACATAAAGATCAACCGAATCACAATTGGAATATGCCTTAATATTCTGCGTTGTCTTATTTCTCTCAGTGAATCTCTTACTGGTCAGATATACGAATTTATCCTCTTTGTTCCAGTTCGCTTTGTAGAAATAGAACGCGTCCTTCTTTGTCTCATGATCGTAGCAAACCAGACCTTTTGTATTTCTTCTGACAAGTCCGCCTTCATTTCTGTAACATGAGAAATCAAACATATTCCATACAAAACTCAGTGGAATATCATCGCGGTTCTGCAGCATTTCATAATACGCTTCCAGGACAAAGGACTGATACTCTTCGTAATGATACTCTCCGGAAGCATCACTGCCATTCCATGAGAAATCCTCGTCCACTTCCATATGCTGATTGATGTTGGCTCCTGCACCGTATTCTGTAAGCATAAGTTCAGATGCATCATAGATTTCTTTGTAATTATCCAGTTTATTATTCAGGGATTCTATCAGCTTTTTCCGTCCGGTATCCCCCGCACTGCTGACCGAAGACTTAAAGCCCACATACAGATTAAGCCCTGTATAATCAACTCTTCCATCTTTCGTCCATTCAGCGCTGTCCACCGCGTTGGTCGTGTTATCGATCGTCGCCTGAACAATATATCTGGTCTTATCCTCTTCCTGCGCCAATTCAGCCACTTTCTTATTAAATGCAATCAGAGTTTCGGAATCCACATCAAAATCTTCGCCGAACTGAGCAAATTCTTTCGATGCTTTCACTTCGTTGTTCATGCCCCACATAACGATGGACGGATGATTATATCCCTGTCGGATCATTTCTTTCAACTGCTCGGTTACCGAACTCTGATATGACTCTGCTTTCGAAAGCAACAGATAATACGGTATTTCATTATACACCAGCAGTCCGTTCTCATCCATGAGCTCATAAACATACTGGTCATGCGGATAATGAGCTGTTCTCACGGCATTCACACCCATTTCCAGCATCAGTTTGACATCATCTTCTTTCTGGGCTTTTCCGGCTGCATTTCCGTACCCTTCTCTATCCTGATGATAACCCACTCCATGAATTTCATATTCTTCTCCGTTCAGATAAGACTTCCCGTCTTTGATCTCAAATACCCGAACTCCGAATTGTTGATCCTCACTGTCAAGGACCTGTCCGTCAGCATTCAGAATGGATACATTCATAGTGTATAAATACGGATCACTCACGCCCTGCCAGAGATGAACCCCTGGAATCACAGTTGAGACCGAATACTCACCTGCCACCGTTCCGGCTGGTGCAGTTATTTCCTGCTGTACATTTGCAACACGGTTGCCAGATTCATCCTTCACTTCGGCACTCAATGTCAAATTTGCTTCCTGTTCTGCTTTATTGGATACCTTAGCCCGAAGAGAGACTTCCGCATCATTTCCATTGATTGTCGAATCAATGTATAATCCACTGCTTCCGTAATCTTCCAGTGCAATATACTGTTCTTCTGTCGAAATCAGTTCCACGTCACGATAAATACCTGCCCATTGTGTATAATCCACATTGATTGGTATGCTGTCTGTATCGATATTGGTCACATCCACCCGGATTGCTACACTTTGCTTTCCCTGAACATAATCTGTAATATCAAAAACAAATGCCGAATATCCACCCACATGTGTACCTACGAATTTCTCATCAATATACAGATCTGTATTTTTGCTGGACCCGTTGAATTTAAGGAACAAATTTCTTCCCTGATACTCAGACACATCCAGTTCTTTTGTATACGTTACCGTCTTCTTATTCATCGCCGGAATATAGGATTTTTCAGGATGGGTATACTCCCAGCTATGCGGAAGATCAATGGAACCGCTTTCTCCACCCAATGGAAAATCCCATCCATCGGACGTGCTATCATTTTTGTCAAACTGCCATCCTTTATTAATATTAACGACCGTTCTTCCGGAAACCTCACTGCGTTCTTCTACGCTTTCATCCAGAGTGTCTGCTTCTTCGGGCAGTTTCTCCGTCGTCCCCTCTTCTTCCGTATACGATTCTGCCTGTTCGGTTTCCTCCTCGTCTATTTCCGATTCCTGAATCATTTCCTCTTCAGAATCAGCCTCTTCACCCATGTCTTCATCTGTTTGGATTTCTTCTTGTGTCTCTTCCTGTGCCGGAACGTTATCTTCTGCCACCACAGCAATTTCTTCATCCTGGGCCTTTACTGCCAGAGAACATTCCCCGATCATCATAGAACCGACCAGAATCAACGCCAGAAATCTTGAGATCTTTTTTTTCATTTTCCCCATTTCCTTTCATAAAATGATTGTAAATGTTCAGAGCCAGCTTCGAAAACACTGCCAGACTCTAAACAGTTTCAAATTATTATAAATGTTCAGAGCCATAATGACTCTGAACATTTACTTACTACTTTTTATAGAATGCAGTACCTGCAGTAGATGGAGCTTCTTCTCCTTTAGTCACGATCTTAATCTGAATCGCTTCCATCTGCTTGCTGTACCCTTCTGTTCCGGCGGATTCTCCGTTCTTGGTCCATGCCAGCCAGCCATATCCCGGAACATTGACACGGTAATAGACATCACAGTAATCGGCAATATCTCCCGTCAACTGGATCTTGATTGCTTCTACTCGCTTCTGCTTACCAACCGTTCCGCTGATCTCTCCGTCTGAAACATAAGACTGCCAGCCGATTCCCTGTACATGCGCACTGTACTTGATGCCGCCGTCACAATTCAAATTCGCCAGCTGAATCTTAAGTGCTTCCATTCGAAGTCCCTGATCTACAGTACCTGCCTGTGCTCCGTCACTTACAAAGGACTGCCAGCCCACTCTCTGCACATGTGCAGAATACTTAACAGACGCATATCTCTTCTTAAACGTATTATCTGTGCTTCCCGGTGCCGCATCGCCTTTTGTGACAAGCCGGATCTCAATTGCTTCGACCCGATAACTATATCCTTCTGTTCCGGCTGCCTGACCATTCTTCGCCCAACCAAGCCATCCGAACTGCTGACAATGAACACGGTAATAGATGTCATAATTCTCTGCCATCTCATCCGTTAGCTGAATCTTAACCGCCTCAAACCGCTTTGTCCCGTCCGCAGTACCGCTGACTGCCCCGTTCTGTCTCCATACATCCCAGCCTTTATTCTGAATATGACCGGAATACTGAACACTTCCGTCAAAAACCTTATTCTCCAATACAACTTTCAGTCCTCCCAGCGCCTTGGACTGCCCCGTCGTTCCGGCTGATTCTCCATTCCGGACTGCATCCTGCCATCCATCTCCGTTCACATACGCTGTATAAACAATATCCGTAGGTTTTAGTTTAAAAGCACCTTCTGTACTTCCCGGCGCTTCACTTCCCGCTTTCACCACAACGATCTGTAATGCTTCAATACGGTAGGAATAGCCCTGGCTTCCGGCCTTCTCATCGTTTTTCGCCCAGCCGAGCCAACCAAACTTCTGGCAATGTACACGATAATAAACATCATAATCATCTGCATTTTTACCGGTTAATCTTACGCGAATTGCCTCAATACGTTTCGGTGAATCGGTCACCTTGGATTCTTCCCCATCAGCCACATAATCCTGCCAGCCTACATTTGGGATATGTGTGCTGTATTCTACGCCTACCCCTTCAATTCCACTTTCAATTTTAATACTCTCAATCGGCAATGACATACCGATCACGCCAGCCTGTTCTCCATTCCGGGATGCCGCACCACCCCAGCCAAATGTACTTGTATAAGCACTGTAAGAAATAAGATCCTTGCTGTCGACGCTGATATCCTTCTCCTTTTCCACAATCACGATCTGCAGCGCTTGCAGATCTTTGCTCTCTCCCGTCGTACCGGCAATCTCATCTGAGGAAACATAATCCTGCCATCCATATGTCTGAACATGTGCGCGATAGAAAATATCGTATTCATCGCTTTTACTTCCTGTCAAACGGATCTTGATCGCCTGCATGGCAGTATCCTGTCCTGTAGAACCTGCAGTTTCTCCGTCGGCCACATAATCCTGCCAGCCTGTTCCGGCCAGATGCGCAGAGTACTCGATTCCTAGACCTGCTATTCCGTTAATCTTCATCTTAATAGCTTCCATCTGATGACTGATACCGGTCGTTCCGGCCTGCTCTCCGTTCTTCACATCAGAAAGCCATCCGTATTCTTCTACATATGGAGTTACCGTCAAAGCATCTGCAACATTGGACGGAACACTGACAGGTGTTACTGTATCCCATGTAGGATCCCATGTAGGAGTATCATCCGGATCATTTGATTCAGATCCGTTTCCGTTATGTACGATCGTAACATAATCACTGTGTGCATATGCGTACATTGTACTGAAATTATAGTTTCCGGTCGATGTGTCTATCTCTGTTCTCTCACTGTTCAGAACCGGATCACTCTGTACTTTATAAAAACCGTTTTCCAGCGTTCCGTTATTTAAAATCAGAAATGCATACTGAGACTGTGAAACGGTCTTATATAATACAGTGGATGAGGAATCTGTAGAACTAATATTGCGGACATTCAATGTCGTATGTTCATTGCTGAGAAGGTCTTTGATTCCGATCGTATATTTCTCATAATCCTTCTGTCCGTTGTTATTATCCAGGTTCCATGCAACATTTGCCGCTTTCTCTCCCCAGTACGGGTCGGATGCATAATGCACATTGATACCGCTCGCCTTATTTCCAAGGAAAGCTCCTTTATAGTATGTATATCCGGATCTCAGATATCGCTTGGACATATAAGTTTCTGCGAAATCTTTGATACACGTTGCCACATCAGAATAGTAATTCGCAGATTCACCGGGGCTCGAATCAACTGCATTCAGACCAAATAAATTATTCTTCGACTGAGCTATATTGCTGCTTCCCCATGCGCTTTCGTTTGCCGCAACACCGGTCATAATCAAAGCATTGACTCCATAAGTATTCTGATCTGTCACAAGATCATTCCCGATATTTCTCATCTTAGAATCACTGTCTGTTTTCGCATTGATCATATCATTCATCTCTGAAGCACTGTAATTCGTCTTACTTCTCAATGGCAGATATTGATAATAATTGAAATATGGACTATTCGGATTTACAGAGTTCGTCCGGGCTCCGTTATTATAATCCGAAATCATGGAATCAAAATTGCTGTATGTATAAAAATAATGTCCGTCGTAACTGTAGTACTTTGTGCCTTCTTTCAGATATGAAGGAGCCGGACCATTGTCCAGTTTCGAGCCATAGGAATCCTTTGATACATTCGTCGTAATATAATGCATCAGTCTTCCGGATGACACGGTGTAATAACTGATGGAGCTTGCATCTGAAATCCCAACGATCTGAACTTCCGATTCGTCCACTTCGCCGATCACACCGGAAAGCATGAACTTCACTTTTCCTGAGCTCGTCCCCAGATAAGCTGCATCCGCACCGTATGTACCGCAGGTGTAGCCGGATGCTCCGGTCTCCACTTCCTTATAATCCGTTGTACTGGAGCCCTTTGTATTGAAGTTCACAATCTGAGCCTCGGCAGCTCTGGCATCATACCTGCTGGTCTTTATGATACCGGCTTCATCACTTATCTCATAAACATTGCCGTCCGCGTCCATTCCGGTGACATGTTCCAGCCTCTCACCATTTTCCGGGAAAGGTTCCACACTTTCCTCCTGTACAGGCGTTTCTGTCACTTCGCTTGAAGAATTCTCCTGACTTTCCGTCTCTTCGGCGGGTACATCTTCTCCCGTCTGATCTTCTTCTATGATTTCATTGTCTTCATTTTGAGCTGCTTCTTCATTTTGGACAAGTATCTCTTCTCCGGTTTCTGTGCTGTCTTCAGCCTTACTGGTATAACCACCCAGACTCGACGCGACTAACACACTGACAAGTATAGCCGATAAAAATCTTGATGCCTTTTTCCGAAACATAAGTAGTCCTCCTCCTATCGTATAAATCTGTTTCCATTGTATAACAGTTGGCATGGCTTGTCAAACCAACTTAAAAAGGATTATCCCCGATTATGTAATCAGTGATAACCCTATATGTGATCAATATAAATAGCATACAATTCTGCATTTTAGCTTCATAACAACTCTACTTTTATGGAACAACCCTTTGTATCACCGGTATGCGCTTCAATATTTTTACTATGATCAATGAAAGCCCATAAACCAGAATCACTCCTAATGTTCTCCATTTACCACCGGAAACATTGACATTGCATACACTGCACACAATATTGATTACAAAAATATGAGTCAGATAAACACCAAAACTACACCCCGCCATCTCGATTACACCAGCTCTTAATATGGAATTTTTCTCAATCCAGTTCCAGTCATGATATCGGAACCAGACAAAAACAGCCACTGCCAACAACAACGCGGGCCAGTTTAAATAGCCCCAGAACAGTTTGTTCAGCTCTCCATTTTTAATCGAAAGGAAATAGGTACCGCAATATCTGGCAAATGCTCCACCAATCCCCAACAAATATATCAGGATTCTTTCGTTTTTTGACAAATCGGCTTTGGACAGCCAGAATCCTAAAAGAACATACAATACATAACCGCCGGTCAACGGGAAAGACATAAATGTATTAAACGGTATTTCTAACACATTACACAAAAACGGTGCTATGGATATTGTCGCAATTCCGACAACAATCATATATTCCACCCACCGATAAGAGTCTTGAATCAGGCAGGCCAATACCGGTATACACAAATATACTGCGAACAACGGTATAAAAAACCAATAGATATTCTCAATTTTACAATTAATAAACATCGATAACAATTCCCTGACAGAAAGACTTTTTATCGCTATCGCTCCAGTTAAACTTTTAAATATCAAGGCAAGAATACTCCAGGCAATAAAAGGGATCAGTGTTTTTTCTGCCCTTTTCTTCAAAAACACTTCTGTAGTATACTTTGAACGATATTCCATCAGCGTTGCACCAGATAGCATGAAAAAAACCGGTACCGCCCAATATGCTGCCACCTCTACAATCAAACTCTGCTTCCATGGTATTGTATTGCTAAAGGAATGTACGATTCCGTTACAATGCATGGCAACAACCCCAAAACTGGCAGTAATATTAAGTAGATCGAAATATATGACTCTTTTTTTCATTATATCATTCCTTTTCTGTGCAGTTTAATTATCCTTTCATACTCTCAATCAATCTTCTATACGCTTCCTCAAGCCCGATCTCCGGCTTCCACCCAAGAGACTGAAGTTTGTCGGAATTCAGCTTCATCTTCGTGTCCGCCGCATATCCGTACGTATTCGATTCCGGTATGTCGAAAACCTCTTTCATCTTACCTAAATATACTCTAATCTTTTTAAATATTTCACCTTGTGTGATAGTTTCACCTCTATTTCTATTGCTGCCACATTATTCTAAAACATTTTATCTACATAGCCGACTGTAGTTTTCCACATTTTTCTAATGTGACTTCCATTTACTTCTTTTCATAGAGACTCCGCAAACTTAAAGATACTTCACCCGGCCAAACAATGCCGGGTGTTATTCGTATTATAATCGATGATCCAACAGTACCTTCAATCATGTATGCGGAACAAAACGATAGTATTTTTGACAACTTCTATTCAGCAGATTACTACTGATACGGAACCAATCAATAAGATATTCTCACAAGAATGTACGTTCTGTATATGGTGTGCCGTCATTCTTTACAAGACACCGGCGTTTCGAAGCAGATGAAATTGGATATAATTTATACTTTTGCCGAATCGTTTTGACATGTTAGTTTCCTAGTTGACTCATAAATTGCTGGATCGTCCAGATTTGTATCATAAATTAATCCTACTAATGCTATTTTTTTCATGACAATCCTTTCATATAATCTATTAGCTTTTTAATAGAATCTTCTAATCCAACAACGGGTTCCCACCCTAGATTTCTTAACTTTGATGTGTCGAGATCCATATAAAGCGTATTGGCATAACCACTTTTTGAAATATCCTGTTCTTTGATTTCAACATCAATTCCATTCATCTCGGCCACAAGCTTAGCCATTTCATATATTGAACAATAAGTTTCTTCATTTGCTGCGGTATATATTTCACCAATCTTTCCATTCAATAAAACGGTAAGGATTGCTGAGACTGCATCAGAAATATCAAGATAGCACCTCTCGGTTTCACCCTTAGTTTTCAACACAATATTTCTTTTCTCAATTGCACATCTTGCAAACTCAGCAAAAACACGCCCATCATTATATTCTACTCCCGAGCCAAATGTCTGAGTTAGTCTTAGAACTTTTGAGTTAATCCCATATTCAGAAGCATAGGCAGCACATAAACTTTCACACGTCTGTTTACTTAGTGGATAGCAGTTTCTTACAACAGATGAGTCAAATGATCCACCTTCACATTCCTTCACCTTATGCCCCTTCTTTGGCGATCCATAAACTTCCATTGTGGATAAAAACACAAAGCTTTGTACTTCTTTTTCTTTGGCAAATTCAAGAATATTTATTGTACCATTAACTGCAATTTTAATTGTTTCTACAGGATTATCAACAAAGTACTTACTTGAAGTTGGATTCGCACAATGAATTATATAATCAACTTTTCCGTCATATACTGGTCTTGTTGTTAAATCACAAACAACATATTCAACTCTCTCGTTAAACATTAGCCTGGCTTTTGATTCATTCCTTGTCTGAACCACAATCTTACAGCCGCTATTAGAAAGTAATGTCTTGACCAGATTTGAGCCTATTAATCCGGTCGCTCCAGTTATATATATAGTTTTCCCTAAGAATTGATTAATTAACTCGTTATTCTCTTTGTATTGGTTATTTACTTCAGATTTCAACATATCACTCATCCATTCCATAAATCTGTGCATTTTCCTTTGCTTCAAGAATTGCTCTCATAGTATAGAAATCGTCTGGCGTTGTAATTTTAATATTCTCATACGGACCATCAGTCATATGAAGGTGATAGCCATAATGCTGCATCATTGTACAAGAATCTATAAAACTTGTTATTCCTTCTTCTAACGCCTTAGCATGAGCGGAAAGAATATCCTCTAGGTAAAAACACTGTGGCGCTTTAGCTACTCTTGAATGAGCACGGTCAGGAACAAGTTTAATACCATGATTATCATCTATTTCAACAATAGTTTCTTTAACAATACCGCTTGTGATGGAATTTCCATACTTCTTTACGGCTTCAATATTGTCTGTAATAAGCTTCTCGTTAATAAGCGGGCGCACACCATCGTGTATTAATGCAATGGCTTTTTCATTCCCCGCTATTTCTTTAGCGGCTTTCAATCCATTGTAAATTGATAATTGGCCAGTCTCTCCACCGGGAACTACTTTCTTAACTTTCTCAATCCTGAATTTATACAAAAGCTCATTGAGATAAGGAATCCAGCTTTCAATACACACAACAGCAATTGCATTAATCATTGGATGATTCTCAAAATGTTCTAGTGTATGTATGATGACAGGCTTGTTATACATTTCCAAGAACTGCTTTGGCTTATCTTTGGAATGCATTCGGGATCCGACACCACCCGCAAATATTACTGCTATATTCATAATCAATTCCTCCTATTCATTCTAAAGTGAACCCATTTGTCAAGACACTTTTTTAAAAAATTAAGTTGGATTTCGGAAGGGATAATCCCATCCTTTATCTTCTTCCAAAGTTGATCTCTGATTTCCTGATGGTCCATTAACCATTCAATCAGCTTTCGATTCACCAGAGATTTCCTGTATCTCTCATCTCCGAACTTCAGCCATTCAAATCCAACATCAAATGTATCTGCTATATCATGTAGTGTTTTGTCGGTCGCATGATTCAGGCGCGTTTCTATTTTAAAGATAGCTGACGGCGAATAACCAGCCTTCTCTCCAAAGTCTTTTTGCATCAGTTTTTTCTCTTTTCGCAGTTCCCGCACCCTTTCACCTATCGAGCGGTAATCTATTACTTTGGGAACATAATTGCAATATGCTTCTATATGATCCGGATCATCAAACACTCTTTTGTCCACACTACACGACTCACACATGCTCTGGATGATCTCATCTGTAATCTCCCGTTCCCCCGTCTCACACCGTCTGATTTTCGCGGTGGAACATCCCATCTTATCCCCATTGCTTTCTGGGATAAGCCTAAATATACTCTAATCTTTTTAAATATTTCACCTTGTGTGATAGTTTCACCTCTATCTCTATTGCTGCCACATTATTCTAAAATATTTTATCCACATAGCCAACTGTAATTTTCCACATTTTTCTAATGTGACTTCCATTTACTTCTTTTCATAGAGACTACGGAAACTTAAAGATACTTCACCCGGCCAAACAATGCCGGGTGTTATTCGTATTATAATCGATGATCCAACAGTACCTTCAATCATGTATGCGGAATAAAACGATAGTATTATCTACTGATACGGAACCAATCAATAAGATATTCGCACAAGAATATACGTTCTGTATATGGTGTGCCGTCATTCTTTACAAAATACCGGCGTTTTGAATCAGATGAAATTAGATAAAATTTATACTTTTGCCGAATCGTTTTGACATGTTAGTTTCCGGATTACACCGACACCGCCGGCAAAAATAACAGCTATATTCATTACTTTTTCACCTTCTTCAAAAATATATCAGCAAAACTGCTCCATCTGCCCTTCACATAAATAAGATAACAACAGAGGTATACCAGTGTACTGATCATCGATTCCACATTCCAGCTTACCAGAATGAATACAACGACAAGCCCGATCTCCACCAGAACATCTTTCCAGATATTTACTTTCAGCTCCTTGGCAAGGATCGCTTCCCCGACATAGCAGCGTACGCCCAGGATTACCGGAATACATGCTATACTCAAATTCAAGTCATGGAGAATATATACAAACACCGCGGAACATACCAGTGAAACCCCAACCGCAAACCAGCTTGCCCGCATCAGGAATTTTTCTTTTCTCAATGCTTTCAGATATGTATTCACGATCATACTGTTCTTGCTTTCGAATACACAGATTGGGAACAACAGTGCCATGTACCGCAGACTTTCAGCATATTGCGGAAGCCACCAGGACAAGATCACTTTTGCAGGATAATAAACAACCAGCATTCCAAGAACCGGAACCATCAGGCCCACTTTCATCTTGTCGTACATTTCTACATAGCGGTCTTCCGGAATATTTTTCAACATCGGATACAAAACCACACTGACCGCATTGATCAATACCATCAAAAGATTGGATGCAGTCACAGAAAGTGAAACTCTTCCAAACGTCTCAACGCCCCAGTAGTTTTCGATTGCAAATCTTACAATTCCCACAAGCAGAAGACTCGCGATATTCGCAAACAAAAGCTTGCTTCCAATACTGATATTATCCCAGGCATCTTTGATCCCCTGACCGATGCGTGAAATCTTCTTAAAAACAATATCCCTGCACTGGTACACCAGAAGTAAAAGTGTCACCATTCTGGCAAACAGATCCGATCCGATCAGATAATTGTAGTCTCTGACTCCGACAATAAGAAATACGGCAACCAGAATCGCATACACGATTTTTTCCAGGAAATAATTCTTGGCATAATCTGCGATTCTGTTGGTTGCCTGAAGAATATACTGCAAAAAGGTTCTAGGAATCTGCAGTACGCAGCACAAACCGGTCATGACCAGGATGAAGCTCTTATCCGCATCCCTGCACAGTATCATCGTACCAATACCCAGCAGGATGGCGACAAGGATTTCCATAAAAGTCAAAAGCCAGAACTGCGTATTAAAATAGTTCTTATCGATCTCCTCATACTTTTTTCCGCCGAATTTCAGGTAAATTCCGTCCGCCCATCCAAAATGGAAGAAACCTACATAGGAAGTATAGAACAGATAAAGCTGCCAGTAAGAATATTCTTTTACTCCGATCATTTTCGGCACAATCAGTACCAGAATCATGGAAATCAAAGTATTCGTCGCGTTAGCCAAAAAAGAATATGAAAAATTCTTTATGACTCCATTCGTCTTTATATTCATCTATTCACCCTTTCTCTGTCTAAAAAAGCACACTTCTGTACGGAAGCACATCCCAATGAGGTATATAGCGCACCAGATAGAACAAACATAATAAAAACTGCAATATATTTAATGCGATCCTGACCGGTTTTCTCTGCTCATTCTGCAGGATATTTGGAATCAGGAACATTCCCGGGAACAGAAAGTACACGGCAAATCTCTTATAGATCGGGAGCCATGTGCAGAATAACACAATAAACGCTCCTACAAAAACAGAATTTACAAATATAGGATTGTATTTTGCCTTTCCAGTCTGCCCCTCCTGATAAATCTTATTGAAGTAAAGAACGATCAGCAGAATCGTAATCAGGCACACACCTACATACGGTACATCGACTTCAAAAGATTTGGCAATATAGTTCGTATTCAAATACGATGGTTTAAACATTTTGAACAGCCATGTCAGCACTTCCGTAAATACAAAATTGATTGGAACCGCGATCACCGTCGCCAAAGCAATTAAAGATAATTTCAGTTTTTTATTAAAAATAAAATAAAACGGCAGCATG
The DNA here is from genome assembly GCF_052065395.1 of Bariatricus sp. HCP28S3_F11. Taxonomy (NCBI): domain Bacteria; kingdom Bacillati; phylum Bacillota; class Clostridia; order Lachnospirales; family Lachnospiraceae; genus Bariatricus; species Bariatricus sp. HCP28S3_F11. The sequence continues at coordinate 89,540 of NZ_JBQHUC010000005.1, forward strand.
ATGATCGCAGTAAAATGAAAAGATGTTGCGATCAGTACACAAATCAGGTATTTGATAAATTTCTTTTCTTCAATATAGGAGATCCCATACCATACGATCATCATAGCCACAAACTGCCTGATCAAATTCATTCCCAGGAGGAAAAAATACGTGAACATAAAATACCAGAAATAGCTCTGCCAGTATTTTTCCGAGTATTTTTTCACACACAACAATAACAGTACGTATCCGATCAGACATATGACAAAATAAACCGTCTGAAAATCCATGTTAAAGCTTTTCAGGATCTTACATATCGTCTCAAATGCAACATCCATATGCCAGGTGGATTCAGGGCTTAACTGTGTATAATAGCGATAGTACTCTTTGTAATCTGTTCCGACATATGTCATCGTTGCATTGATCAGATACATCGGAAGAAATGCCAAAAACGCAAATCCATATGACAAGATTTTTCGGCCGATGCTTTCACAGTTTGACTCTTTTATATCTGCCTGCTGCCACAGATATGCAAACAGTAATGTGAAAGCAAGCATTATAATATATGTTTTTATACTACTCACCTCTTACTGTTCATTGAGAGCAATTCCGATAATCTGAACTCCCAGTTCCTCGAATCTCTTTACCTCACTTGATACATCCTGTTTATTAGAAGCACCGATCTTCTCGATCAGGATAACCTGTTTGATTTGTTTACATCTTTCAATCGTTTCTTCATGAGTCAGTATAGACTCAGATGGTATGAATGCAAGATCCGTACTCTTTTCTTTCCCGATCGCTTCACATGCCCTTTCGACAATTTTATAGTCACATGTTCCGCTGACCAGCACTTCTCCTTCAATACCTTTTGCATCTGTCAGGGAAGCCACAACTTTTGCCAGACCATCCTCATCAAAAATCCTGCTGTCGCCCTCAATTCCATAAACCAGGCGATAAAGAATTCCTCGTTTTTTCTTATTCGTATAGAGTCCCAGATATTCTACTCCAATTTTTTTCAGATCCGAACGTTTCTGCAGCTTAGTTCCAACGTAATACCATGCCACAAGAACAATTGCAGAAGCCATAATTCCAAGCAGGATTCCCCAGATCACACCTTTGATTTCCTGTTTAATGATATCTTTCAGGGTAATCCCTTTATTTGTACTTACAGCCAGTGCTGTTCCACGTACCGGAGACGCTCCCGCTGAAGTCTTCGGAAGGGAATATACGACTTGACGGTCTACCTGTTCACAGGTAAATTCCCCCTTCTGGGCAATCACTTTATTCGTAAGCAATCCTACATATTCTTCCGCAATGCTTAAGGCAAGTTCTTCATTTGTGGACTTGAATCCTACACTCACATAATTTCCGGACTGTACATTCTGATATACGGAATTCACAAGCATCTGACTATAAAAATCATAGAGGGAATACTGGTACTGTCTTTCCTTATCCAGGATATATCCAAATGAATAGAATTCCTCTTTTCTGCTGTCATTTTCTTTTTCTTCCAGACTGTAGAAATCTTCAACCAGTTTATTTACCACTTCAGAATTATATTTATTCGCATTAAATGCTGAGATGATATCCTGTTTTCTGTTTGCGGCTTCTTCAGCATCCGCCGCATCCGGAACTTCTATTTTCAGAAGATAGGTCGCCTCACTCCACATCGGTTCCTCGGAAACAGCAACACTTTGCGTCTGCTCTTCCTCCTGGCTCTGGCTGAGATACTGCGGCACCATATCAACCAGTCTCATTCCGCAAAATCCGAGAATAGCTACCAGAATAATTGCGACTGCCACTTTTATTTTTCTCAGACAAAATGCCAGCAATTCATTTAAATCATAAAATTCACTCATAATGTTTTTCCTTTCTGTTTGTCCTTGACGAAGTATTTATTGTTACACTCTCTTTTCTTCCTGATTAACGACTTTTTTATGATAAGCTTTACTCAATGCCAAAAGCATCCGGAATTTTTGCGTTTCGAACAGATACGCAACAAGACATTTTTTCTTATCTTTCTTCCATAAAAGCTTCCAATCCGCTTTACTAAGATTCCATGAAAAACACTCTTTATTTTTCATTTTCTTTAAATAACTGATTTTTTCTTTCACACTCCAGTTACAATCCTTATGGTCTAACTGAAACAGAATGGAGAGCAACTGATTTTGAACACAGGAAAGAATCCACTCTTTTTGATCCACAACACGCCGAAATGTCGATAAGGTTTCTTTTTCCTTTGTACAGCTATATACAAATTTATCTAACGACAATTCATGGAATTTAGATGATTGACTCTGCTTCAATCTTACAAAATGTTTAAAATAGACACCGGGAGACGTTGCAAACCGCTGTAAGTATTCAATACACTTGAGACAAAATACAGTATCCTCTTCTCCGTAATTTTTTAAATTCTCATCAAAACGAATTTTATTTTTTTCAAGAAATTCTCTTTGATATAGGCCATCCCAGACAGGCGAAAACACCTGCGTTCTTCTCAATCTGAAATAATTCTCTTCCAGACTCTCCCTATCGTAAAAACATTCCTTCAAATTTCTGACATCTTTCCCATGGATTTTTCCATATTCGTCTATTTTTAAAGATTCTCTTCCAAACTTTACTAGTTCAGCCCGGTATTTTTCAGCAATCTTATAATTATCTTCCAACAATCCCGATAAATACAAATCATCGTGATCCGCAAACGCAATATACTCCCCTCTGGCAATATCAAGGGCATGATTTCTTGCATTACAAATTCCACCATTTTTCTGATGGATCACAACAACTCTGTCATCTTTCTCTGCGTATTCATCACATAACCGGCTGCTGCCATCTGAAGAGCCATCGTCAACCAGAATCAGTTCAAACTCTTTCAACGATTGATTCAGGATACTTTCAATGCTTTCCGGCAAATATTGAATCGCATTATATACCGGCATAATAACACTTATCTTGATCATTGGATGTCATTTCCTTTCACAAAAACTTATCTATTCACTGCATTTCTTCACAATATAATCTGCTATGATACTTGTTGCCTTTCCGGTCTCTTTATTAACCAGATACTTATGATGAGCTTCAATTTTCTCTCTGCTTTTCTCTGAATCATAATTCAGGATTTCCTGCTCAAGCTCTTCATTTGACTTAGCAAGTGGAAACGCCCATGTCTCTGGATCTGTATAAAAACTTCTGTCTCTGGTGTATTCTTCCAAATCCGGAACAAATAAAAATCCCGGCTTATCCATCAATGAATAATCCCATATTGTCGAAGAATAATCTGTCATAAATACATCTACCGCATATAATAATTCCTGCATATCCGGATACGTACTTGCATCAAGACACCCCTGATTATTCATCTCTTTCACAAAATGATGCTTTCTCATTAGGAAAACCCATTCTCCGCCAAATCTTTTTTGTAAAGCTTCCAGACAACTCTTTACATTGATTTCCATGTCACAGTTTGCCTTTCCCTCAACCCCGCGATATGTTGGTGCAAATAATACTATTTTTTTATCTTTTGGAATTCCGAAATAGGCTTTCACTTTGCCATTGACATCTTCATCTGTTCCGTTAATTAAAAAGTCATTTCTTGGCATACCACATTCCATGAAATGACTGTGTGAAATCTTTTTTGCTTCAGACATCACTTCCGTAAATTTTCGGGAACTGGAAATGAAAATATCAGTTTGACTTCCACATAATTTATTAATTTTTACTTCTGCACTTTTAGGGTCCGCTATGGTATCTCCCCCTACTTTCTTATATGCGCCGCCACCATGCCATGTATTAATAAAACATTGATTCTTTCTTTTAGGAATATAGCTTCCTAATCCATCATTGCTAATAATTACTTTTGATGTCAGCATAAAATAATTTGCCTTCAGCGTATGCGGTCGCACTATTGTAACATCCGAAACGCCCTCATACGCATCTTTATCATACTCCCAGATGTACTCATATTTTCCAGGAAACTGATTTTTCATATATTGAAATATATATTTCGGATTACACGAAATCGCTGTTCCCCTGTCTGCCGAAAAATATATTCTGTTCTTTTTCACAGGAAATATATAAAACCCTTTCATTGCCAACCGAATCAAACATATTAACCAATATTTCATTTTCATCCATCCTATATAGGCCAATCGCGCCATAATACCTTTCTATCTGTTAGTTACCGCCTTGCTTCGTCATACTCACATATAGATTTTTAAAATATACCTTAACCAGATTTGTTCCTATTCCCATGAGCCGGCACAACCCATATTTTTTTCCGTTCATGAATTTTTGTAATATTCCAAGTATTTTCGAATGCGTCTTGCAATTTTTAGCCGTCCGGATATACAGCTTATCATTACAAATTTTTTTAATCCATTGAATCTTGTCTTTGCTGCTCATTCCAGATCGTTTATCTTCATTTCGCATCAATCCCGAAAGAATATATCTCAGATATATATTTCCAAGAACATTGCTTGCTTCACCGCCGATTTCCCTCTTTTTGCAGAAATAATACATGGAATTTACACGTCTTCTGCTGAGTTCAAAATACTCCAATACATATTTATTAGTAATACTTCCTTCAAATCTTTTATTATAGTAATATCCTGCAGATTCTATGACTGCCATAGAGTTCACATGATTCAACACACTAAGCGAAAAGAAAAAATCCTCATACAAAACAGATTTTTCAAATCTTATATGTTCATTCTCAACAATCTCACGTTTGTATAATTTATTCCATTGATATCCCAATAACGTCTTTTGTTCAAGTTCTAATGCCATTCTGGCAATTTGAGAGTCTTCGTTCAAAACGCAAGGAGTTCCTTGAATCGCATTTTTTGAACTCAAACACCCGTTTTTGCCATAATAACATTCCGTTGCTCCCCATACAATCAAATCCAGACTTCCATCGCAAGATGCGTCAACTGCTTTTTGATAAAGATCCAGTTCAATTGTATCATCCGCATCTATAAACGCAAGATATACTCCTCTTGCAGTCTCAACCCCTGCATTCCGGGTATTACCAGCACCCACATTTTTTGTCAATTCAATATATTTTACTCTTGCATCCCGGCATAAATAATCCTTACAGATCGCACTGCTTCCATCTGTCGAACAATCATTGACCAGAATCAATTCCAGATCATGAAAACTTTGGTTTAAAACACTCTCAATGCTGGATACCAGATACTTTTCTGCATTATATACCGGCATTACCACACTAATAAAAGGTCTGTTCTCCATTATCTTCCCACTTTCAGTTTTGTAAACAGCTTTGTATTCTTTGTCTTCACATATGTAATGACCTTTGCCTCCCAGTATGTAAGCAAGGTGCTGTTCCATTTAATCGGAAGAAGCATGATCTTCATATACAAAGAACGCGGTTTCGCTGTTCTTGCCATTTTTCCTACCCTCGGGTTGGCAAGCATGTTCTTAATCTCCTGTTTTTTCTCTTTCGCCGACATATCGCACTTCGGATTTGTAATGTTTTCCACACATCCGATAAATCGTTCGATATATCTTCTTGCGATCATTTCCGTACTGGCCGCATCTCCCACGTGCCACTCTTTGTAGAGATTCATCATCCAGCCGTGCTCTTCCTCACGTTTTTCATACATGCCCGGACGGTACGCAGCCGTCTCAGACTCTGTTCTTGCGCGCAGGAAATGATAGTACTGTTTCGATGTAACAGTAACTCTTTCTACATTTTTCACCACACTGATATTAAACGGGAAATCATCCCAGAAGGTTGTCGGAAAACGAAGATTGTTTTCCATTATATATTTCGATTCAAATAATTTATTCCATGGCGTATATAACAGATTCTTGTCAAACAGCTTATATGCATTCATACGGAATTCTTCCTTATTCGGATAAACTGCATCTTCAACCACATAATCATCCGTCATATACTGGTCTTTATCATAATAGGTATCAATGAAAAATCCCGCAACAACAAGCTGTGCATTGTCGCGCTTGGCGAGATTATACATGTCTTCCAACATCGTCGGCTCTGCCCAGTCATCTGAATCCATAAAATACATGTACTCTCCTTTTGCAATGTCAATCGCAACGTTACGTGCACTCGGCGCACCGCCGTTTTCCTTGTGAATTACATGAATTCTCTCGTCTTTTGCAGCATATTCATCACAGATCTCACCACTTCTGTCCGGGGTTCCGTCATCAACGATCAGGAATTCCCACTCCTTCATAGTCTGAGCCTGGATGCTCTCGATTGCTTTCCCAACATATTCTTCTACCTTGTATACAGGCATGATAATACTGACTTTAATATTGTTATTCTCCATTACTACTCTCCTGATTTCTCTGTTTCTTCTGTTTCCTTTGCCGGAACAAAGATATATTTTTCTTCTTCTTTTCCGGTTTTAAACGCCTCGGTACTGTCAGATTTCAGCAGTACAATGAGTGTCTGGAACATGAGCTGAATATCTCTCACAATACTGAACTGTTCGATATACATCATATCCATGATCAGTTTGTCCTTCGGGCTGGTATTATATTTTCCCGCAATCTGGGCATAGCCGGTAAGACCAGCTTTGACGCGAAGACGGTAGCGGAATTCCGGAAGCTCTTCCTCATACGCTTCCACATTTTCCAGCATCTCCGGTCTTGGACCCACGAAACTCATATCCCCTTTCAGAATATTGATAAGCTGCGGCAGTTCATCCATACGAGTTTTTCTGAGAATTTTGCCCGGCTTTGTAATCCGGTCATCATCATCTGTGACAGAACGGTTTTCCACATTCTCACGCATTGTTCTGAATTTGTATACTTCAAACACTCTTCCATGAATGGTAGCTCGTTTCTGTTTAAAGAAAATACTGCCACCATCGTAAGCTTTGATTGCAATTGCGCTCACAAGCCAGATCGGAGAAGTGAGGATCCCCAGAAGGATAGCCAGTCCCATATCCATCAGTTTTTTCATAACGCGCTGTTCCATCGTCCACGCTTTCACATTCGCATTGATCACAGAAACATCGTCCAGAAGATAGTACTGTGCATTGATCTCAACAATATCCTCCATTTCTGGATTCATATAGATATTTTTCTTTTCTTTATAGCAGAAGCGGATGATCTCGCTCCTCTGAAGAGACGGAACATCGTACAAAAAGACAGTCTGTGCCTTCTTGATTGTCTTCAGTGCGTCCTTGTCTCTGTAATCTACGATATAGTCGATCCGGTACTGCTTCTTATATTTCATGATTGCTCTTGCAATACAGTCCAGACTTTCCTGAGAGGAAGTAACAACACAGCAGCTCTCCGGTTCATGAATCATAAAGAAAAGACCGTTTCCGCCATAAGCCGCCGCAACGATAATGATGAACTGGACAGCATACGCAAGCACAAGCGATTCGATACTGTCGAACCGGAACGCATAAACACTGGGCGTAATGGTATTCATAATCATCAACTGGAGATACGTTACAATGTCCGTAAAAAATACAGCAAGCGACAAAGAATAAATGATCGGTTTACTCTTCCTTCTTCCCACGTCATACTTTCCGTAAATTGAGAGGAACAGAAGTCCGCAGACACAATACGTACTAAGCGTGATTCCCATCGTTCTTGACAGACGAATCAATGTCGGATTCTCTTTTGCCATGATCAATATAAACGCAGCCATTAATAAACAATATAATATAACTTTAATCAGCAGCCACAATGTGCTTTCAAATCTTCTTATTTTTTTCATATCTTCACCCTACTTTACAGCATATCTTGTACTATTATATACAACCACACACCATTCCGCAAGTTTTCCATCCAAAATTATTGAAATTTAGTTAAAAATATTACAATTCAATTACATTTTCAGTTCTTTTCGCATATAACAGACAAATAGCGCTCTAATGCGTCCTGCCATACCGGCAGTCTCTCAAATCCCGCTTCGGTCAGCTTCTCTTTACTGATTCTGCTGTTATGGGGTCTTTTGGCTTTGGACGGAAATTCATCACTGGTCACCGGCCTTACCTCCACATCCATTCCTGCCTGGCGGAAGATTTCTTTCGCAAATTCATACCAGGTACAGAGTCCCTCATTTGTTGCATGATATCTTCCATATTTATCTGTTTCGATCATATCAACAAGAAGTCTAGCAAGATCATAAGTATAGGTAGGTGATCCCACCTGATCATTAACCACCTTGATTGTCTTATTGTTCTCGCCAAGTCTCAGCATCGTTTTAATAAAGTTTTTTCCATTCACTCCAAATACCCATGCGATCCTTACGATGAAAAACTTCTCCACATGTTTTTCTACTTCCAGTTCTCCCTCGTATTTGGTCTGGCCGTATACATTGAGCGGTTCTCTGGCATCATCCGGTTCCCAGAAATTCTCCCCTTCTCCGTTGAACACATAATCGGTACTGATATACATCATCTTAATATCCAGCTTTTCACAAACGACTGCAATGTTCCTAGTTCCTTCTGCGTTGATCTTTCTGCAAAGTTCCACATTGTCCTCTGCAGCATCAACTGCTGTATAGGCTGCACAGTGGATCACCGCATCCGGCCTTACTTCATTCAAGGTTTTATCAACCAACTCCGGATTTGTAATATCCATATCATCAACATCGGTTCCGACTGCAATGTGTCCACGTTTTTCAAGTTCATTTACAACATCATATCCCAACTGTCCTTTGACACCGGTCACCAACACTTTCATGATTATAATCCTTTCTGTCTCATAAATTCCTTAAGTCCGCCCCATTTCTGGTCTTTTTCGGATATCGTAAGTTCAACACCTTCCTGAAGCGGCCATTTCACACCGATCTCACTGTCATTCCATGCAAGCCCGCCTTCATCATTCGGATGATAGAAGTCGGTACATTTATAGGCAAATTCTGCCGAATCGGAAAGCACAAGAAATCCATGTGCAAAATTCTTCGGAATGAAAAACTGTTTCTTATTCTCTGCTGAAAGGATCACGCCGTGCCATTTTCCAAATGTAGGTGAACCTTCTCTCAAGTCCACCGCAACATCAAACACTTCCCCGCTAACCACCCGGACCAGCTTATCCTGAGGATAGTTGATCTGGAAATGCAGACCGCGCAGAACGCCTCTTTTGGAACTTGACTGATTATCCTGCACGAATTCCATGTCAATTCCTGCCGCCTTGTAATCATTATAATTATACGTCTCCATAAAATATCCGCGCTCATCGCCGAATACGGTCGGTGTGATCACCTTTAATCCTTCAATCTCACATGTTTCTACTGTTATTTTTCCCATTATAATCCCCTATTCTATAATCCGTTTGCCACTTCTACCAGATATTTACCATACGCGGTCTTGAGAAGTGGCTGTGCCAGTTTCAAAAGCTGTTCTTTATCAATAAAGCCACGTTTGTATGCAATTTCTTCGATGCAGGAAATATATAGTCCCTGGCGTTTCTGGAATGTCGCCACAAAATCTGCCGCATCAAGAAGCGCATCATGATTGCCGGTATCCAGCCATGCAAATCCTCGTCCCAGTGTCTCGACATGCAGATCTCCGCGTTCCAGATATACATTATTTACACTTGTAATCTCAATCTCACCACGGGCTGACGGTTTCACATTCTTTGCGATTTCAACAACATCATTGTCGTAGAAATACAATCCCGGAACTGCATAATTTGACTTCGGATGTTCCGGCTTTTCTTCTATAGAAATGGCGGTTCCGTTCTCATCAAACTCCACCACTCCGTATTCTCTCGGATCTCTTACATAGTATCCGAAGATCGTTGCTCCCTTTTCCATAGACGCCACTCTCTGCAGGAGCTTTGAAAAACTCTGTCCATAGAAAATATTATCTCCAAGAATCAGCGCCACATTATCGTCACCGATAAATTCTTCTCCGATGATAAATGCATCAGCCAGTCCTCTCGGGCTCTCCTGAACCGCATAAGACATCTTAAGTCCAAGTTCCTCTCCGGTTCCAAATAATTCTCTGAAAACGGGAAGATCACGCGGAGTGGAAATGATCAAAATCTCCCGGATGCCCGCCAGCATCAGTATTGACAACGGATAATATATCATCGGTTTATCATAAACCGGCATGATCTGCTTTGAAACAGCCTTGGTCAGTGGATATAATCTTGTCCCCGAACCGCCTGCTAAAATAATACCTTTCATCTGTTTTCCTCCATTCTTCCAAACGCAAACCAGCAGTATCCATAATAGATACTGCCCGTCCGCCTATTTGTACATTTCTTCATAATATTTCTGATAATCGCCGCTGGTCACATTCTTCATCCATTCTTCATTTTCGAAGAACCACCGAATGGTACGCCGGATCCCTTCCTCAAACATGGTATCCGGTACCCAGCCAACCTCTTCTTTGATCTTATCCGGAGCGATCGCATATCTTCTGTCATGCCCCTTGCGATCCGTAACATAAGTGATCAGATTCTCACTGACAAGCGCTTTTCTCGGATCGCCGTCAGGCAGCATTTCCTGAAGCGTATCAAGTATAATATGAATAATCTCTATATTCTGTTTTTCGTTATGTCCACCTATATTGTAAGTCTCAAACAGACGCCCCTTTTCCTGAACCATATCGATTCCCTTCGCATGATCCTCCACATAGAGCCAGTCCCGGACATTCTTCCCGTCCCCGTATACCGGAAGCTTTTTCCCCTGAAGCGCATTGTTGATAATGAGCGGGATCAGCTTCTCCGGAAATTGATACGGTCCGTAATTATTACTGCAGTTGGTGATATTCGCCGGAAATCTGTAGGTATCCATGTAGGATTTCACGAGCATATCGGAAGATGCTTTACTTGCAGAATACGGACTGTGTGGGTCATACGGTGTAGTCTCATAGAAATATCCGCCGTCATCGTCCAGCGATCCATATACTTCATCCGTGGAAACATGGAGAAACTTCTTATCTTCTTTATAAACATTATCTCCGATCTCCCATGCCGCCTTTGCTGCATTTAGCATGACGAGCGTTCCAAGAACGTTTGTCTTTACAAAGACATCCGGATTTTTAATACTTCTGTCCACATGACTTTCCGCCGCGAAATGTACGACGCGGTCGATATCATTTTCTTCGAATATCTTATTGATCGCGTCCGCATCACAGATATCTGCCCTGATAAAAGTATAATTATCTCTGTTCTCCACATCTTTCAGATTTTCCAGATTGCCAGCGTAGGTCAGCTTATCTACGTTAATGATCCGGATTTCATTATCATATTTTTTAAACATGTAATGAATATAGTTTGAACCGATAAATCCGGCTCCTCCTGTAACCAAATAAGTTCTCATGATGTCCTCCCATAGTTTGCTTTATACTGTCGGGTCTGTCGGATCCCAGTTCTGCGATAATGGAATTTTCGCATAAACCGGTTTTCCGAGAGGTCCCGGATTGCTGTTATTGTAAATAATGACTTTCGTACTTGATTTGCAATTATCATAAATCCATTTTGCATCTCCACTGCGGAGTCTTACGCATCCCTGCGATGCCCATGTTCCGATTTTGTTGTATTCTTTTGCCCACAAGGTATGATTATCAAACTTTGTATACGGAGGTGAATGGAAAAGCACATGTCCGGTTATTCTGGTACACCACTGTCCCATAGCCCCATAAAGTTCATGCCATCTGTATTTATCAGATGTATAGAACGTTCCTGTCGGAGTCGCTTCTCCAGGCGAACAAGCAAATGCTATGACCGGAATAATGTATCCGCGTGTTCCATCTTTCGCATATACCGTCACACAGCTTTTCTGTCTATTAATACGGATCTCATAGCTGGGCTGTTTACCGACAATACTTCTGACATCCGTCTTCAGCTTGCCGTTCACATAGTAAAGCTTATAACCACCTTCATAAAACCATCCGTTCTTTCCTTCTTTGAAACTCTCTTCTGTACTTCCCGGTGCTGCAAATCCTTTTGGAACAATTTTGATTTGGAACGCTTCCATACGCCAGCTCAGCTTCGTCGTCCCGGCCGCCGCACCATTGGATGCCCATCCCATCCATCCAAGATTCTGTACATGACATCTGTAGTAAATATCAAAGTAATCCGCTGCTTCACCGGTCAATTTAATCTTAATGGCCTCGATACGTTTGCTTTCTCCCTTCGTACCTGCGTACTCACCTTCCTGTCTCCAATCCTGCCAGCCAATCCCCTGCACATGAGCACAATACTCAACCGAACCCTCCAGTACATCTTTGCTGCTGTCGTCCAAAGAGACCTCAAAACCTTCTACTCTAAGAGACTCACCCGTCGTTCCGAGCGTTTTCCCTCCTGTCACTTCCTCCGTATCACCTATACTCTGCACATGTCCTTTGTATGTAAGCTCACTGTCATAATAGCTTCGGATGAATCCGCATTCCGACTTCTCCGGCATCTCTTCACTCGGAAGAATCTGCACTTTAAAGCATTCCATTCTTTTTGCAAGACCTTGTGTTCCAGAAAATTCATCCCCCTTCACTTCACCAAGCCAGCCAAATGTAGCAACATGTGTCTGATACAACAAACCATAATGCTCAGCCAATTCCCCAGTCAGACGAATCTGCACCGCTTCGATACGCAAAGATTCTCCGACTGTTCCGGCGATCTCGCCATTCTTTACCCAATCCATCCAGCCTTTGCTCTGAACATGTACACGATATTCTACATTCCCCTCATACATAGGATCTTCCATCTGGATCCTGATTGCTTCCATGCGCAAAGATTCTCCGACCGTGCCGGCTTCTTCTCCTGCATTCTTCCATTCCTGCCATCCAATCCGCTGTATATGAGCCTGATATGTAAGTACTGGTTTTCCTGTCGCTTCTTCGTCTTTTCCAGGTTCTTCCGGATTCTCCGGTTCTTCGGTTTCTGTTCCCGGATTTTCCGACTCACCAGGTTCTGTTTCCGGTGTCTCCGGCTCTTCGGTTTCCCCCGGCTCTTCTCCTTGATTTTCTTCCTCTTCTTCCTTTTCTGCCTCTTCGATCTCCGTCTCATCCGTATTTTCCACAGCATTTAAAACTTCATCCGATTCCGCATCCTCAGACATAAGCGCCGGCTGATCGGATGCAGTAACCGATAAACCGCTCGATAAACCAAGGCTGCAACATAATAACAACGCACAGATTACTCTCATTTTCTTTTTCATTTAATATTCTCCTTTATCAATCAGATCTCGAATCGCTGCAACTACTCCTTCTTTGTCTTCTTTATAAGTCACTCCGAACCATTTATCCTTCGATTCTAAAACTTTAACCTGTACCTTTCCCTGTTTTAAAAGTGCTCCGATAATCGTCGGGAGCAAATATTCCGATTTTAGATCTTCCTCATTAAGCTGACTAAGGAACTCACTAAATCCTTTTTCGAGGATTTCAAAAAATCCCGGCTGTAGTCCCCACATATTCATAGAAACCGGAGATTCAATATCGATTTCTTCTTCTTTTTCGTCCAACTTCACTGCTGCACCTTTATCTGTCTTTATGATATTATGTGTCTCAACAATTTCTCTAAGCATCCGCTTTTCATCCACTTTGCAAACACCTCGAGTAACTCCCCCGTTTTCGCTGAGCGTATTCTTAAGAATAAAGCCCACCATGCTGATGTTCATGACATCACTGTCTTCTTTATCGCTTGTAAGTTCCTTATAAGCTTCACGGTATGCTTCTTTTCCATAATAATCATCCGCATTAATAACCAGAAACGGTTCATGAACCACATCCCTACAACACAAAATTGCCTGTCCGGTTCCCCAAGGTTTTTTTCTTTCTCTAAAAACCTCCCGGTATTGTTCCGGAATATCGTCCAATTCCTGAAACGCATATTCCACCTGAACCTTTTCTTCGATCCGATTTCCTATTACCTCTTTAAAATCCTTTTCCAGATCCTTCCTTATTACAAATACGACTTTATCAAATCCTGCGTCCATTGCATCGGCTATCGAATAATCCATTATAATCTCGCCATTTGGTCCAACCGGCTCTAACTGCTTGATTCCACCACCAAATCTGCTGCCAATCCCAGCTGCCATAATAACCAATGTCGCTTTATTCATCCTATTTCCTCCTGCACAGTATCTCCTTTTTTCAAAACAACAACTGTTTCCGCTGTTTTTTAACCATTTACAGCACCTTCCAATTAAGCAAATTATACCATAATCTACTACTCTTTACAACATATTGTGTCTTATGTCAGGAGAACACTAAAGCTCGTTTCTCACGCACTGAAGTGCTTCAGCAACCACATTATGCATATCAAAATACTTATACATACCTAATCTTCCTCCGAAAATAACATTCTTTTCTTTGGAAGCAAGTTCTTTATATTTAGAATAAAGCATATTATTCTTTTCGTCATTCATCGGATAATAAGGCTCATCACCCTTTTCCCATGTAGCCGGATACTCACGTGTGATGATCGTTTTCGGATTATGTGTTCCATTCTGGCATCCAAATTCAAAATGCTTGTGTTCGATAATTCTTGTAAATGGAATTTCATATTCTGTATAATTAACGACAGCATTTCCCTGATAATTCTCTACATCCAGTTCTTCTGTTTCAAAGCGAAGGCTGCGATATTCGAGCTCACCATAGCAATAGTCAAAGTATTCATCAATCATTCCGGTAAAAACAATCTTATCAGCCTGCTTCTGCAGTTCTTCTTTATTTGCAAAAAAATCTGTTTCCAGCCTTACTTCAATACCGTCAAGCATCTTTTCGACAATCTGTGTATATCCGCCAATCGGAATTCCCTGATATTTATCATTGAAATAATTATTGTCATATACAAATCTTACCGGAAGACGTTTGATAATAAATGCAGGAAGCTCTGTTGCGCGTCTCCCCCACTGTTTTTCTGTGTAACCTTTTACCAGCTTCTCATAAATATCTCGTCCTACAAGTGAGATTGCCTGTTCTTCCAGATTGTGTGGTTCCGTTATTCCTGCTTCTTTGATCTGTTCTTCTATTTTCTGCTTAGCTTCTTGTGGTGTAGTAACGCCCCACATCTTACTGAAGGTATTCATATTAAACGGCATGTTGTACAATTCATCTTTGTACTTTGCAATCGGAGAATTTGTGTAGCGATTGAATTCCGCAAACTGCTGGATGTAATCCCATACTTCTTTATTACTGGTATGGAAAATATGAGCACCGTATTCATGCACCTGAATTCCATCTACTTCTTTTGTATAAATATTCCCTGCCACATGTTCCCTCTTATCAATAACAAGGACCTTTTTACCTGCCTTCTTTGCCTCATGTGCAAATACTGCGCCAAATAAACCTGCACCAACAACTAAATAATCATACATGATTTTGACCTCTCTTTCGTAATCAGAACTGATTCTTATTTAAGTCTATTATACCAAATTTCACATTGTTTTTATATGCTTAAAAATGCACATATATTTTTATTATAATCTTTATTATTTTACATTACAAGACAAATATCTACTGTTTACTATTAATTTTTTCTTATCCTCTGTCAATCAGACCTAGTACAGGTGAACGAATCGACGCACTTGCTGAATATTGCAAAAAAATCTTTCATAAATCTGTTCTTGTAGCATCATCACTAAAAGAATCCCGGGAGAAAGCTTTCATTGTACTTTCTTCCGGGATTCTCATTTATTCTTCTGAAACGTTTTCCTTATTCTCTCTCAGATATAGGACTATTCCTTCAATCAGTTGTGTATTTGTAGGACGATTTTTCTCCTTCATTTGGGGGAAATACGTAGAAAGCCACTCCGGATTTACATTCTTCCAGCACCGTTCTATCATGCTTCGAATATCAGACTCTACCATCCACACAGACACCTGATGCTGCCCGGCTATCACCGGATAAACATCTTTTGTAATATGTTCCAGATTCCCCTCTTTTTCTACCCCCATGAGAACAGCCTCTACCAGGTATTTGTATCCGGTATATTTCGGAAGCATACCGAGATTATGAAGTACTTTGCATACTGCAAGCTCCATTATTCTCCCAACCCACTTTCCACAATCTCTATCATCGTCTTAAGCGCATCTTTCTCGTCTTCTCCGTCACATAAGATTTCAATCTCATCGCCTTTTTTAATGCATGCTCCGAGAACACTCAGTACACTTTTCGCATTACCTTCTGAATTATTATGGCGAAACGTAATCTTACACGCAAATTCCAGGGCGGTCTGACAAAACAGTCCTGCCGGCCGCAAATGCAAACCTGTGGGATTTGTAATAACCACTTTTTTGCTAACCATCATTTCCTCCGTCATTCTTTTCTAATGTAATCTGAACCACAACATCCTGAACCAGTTCTATTCCTTCCGGAAGTGTCACCTGAACCGGTACCGTATATGTTCCTGCTTCCTTTATATCTACCAGATTGATAGACACACTTCCCTGTTCTAAAGTAAAGTCATCAAGGCTCTCTGAATCTTCAGCCGTGATCACAATTTCGATGCTTCCTTCTGATTCATATTTCACCGAATAATTTTTCGGCGCATTCAGAAGTGAAATTGATCCAACCGGATATTCCAACGTTCGCGTGCCTATTTGTGTAACAGATATTTTCACAAGAACAGATATTCCCGCACTCTCATCCTTCGCTTTCGCCCATTCAGGAAGATAATCCGTAATATCAACCGTCTTCTCTACAGACTTAGTCAGGCCATCCACCGCCAGCACCTCTGCCGGAATTTCAATCTCCGTCAAGGTTTTCAGTTGCTGCTCTGTTCCAACAATATCAACATTCTCCGGCTGGACAGAAACACCTTCTAATACATATCCAACTGCCGGAGCAATGCCAGATTCATCGAATTTAACCGGAACCGTCTTTGTATGAAGCACCTTTACTTTTACACTCAGTCCTTCCTCTCCAAGGTTTGTCTCTACCAAAGTTGAATCTATTACAATACCTGCCGCATTATAGAGAACCAGATCCGCTTCCTTTACCTCATCTCTCGAAATACCCGATGTATTCACCTGAGCAATGACTTTAGCAATCGAATTCACAACTGATTCCGGTCCACTGATCTTCACTTGCTGCGGATCTGCCTCAAGACTGCCGATTTGGTATCCGTCTCTCGGATCTCCGGATGATTTCGGTATAATCGGGAATGTTTTGGAAGTTGCAAGTTCGATTGAAATCACCAGATTCGGCTCACTTGTCGAAGCTTCCACAAACTGTCCCTGATAGGCAGGGATCATAACCTCATACGGTATCAATGCTCGTGTCTCTGTATTCAGCTTTTTAACATCTGCTGTAACTTTAATATCACTTGCTTTGATTTCTTTCAGAACATCCTTTCTTGCGCGAACAGTAACATTTACCTTCTTATACTCCTCTGCTACCTGATAAGTATTCCCCTGATTAGTAATAAGTTCCGTATGAAGCAACGTTACCGGAACTCCTACATACGTCTTTGATGTAATAGGTCTCTCATTATTCATAACGATAACCCAGAGCAGAATGGAGAAGGCAACCGCCAGCACTTTAAGTCCCAGATTTTTAGTCAGCGTCTTTTTCATGCTTTCTCCATCCTTTCCATATTTTCTTTACTTTCCCCGTCTCCGTATGTTTGCTTCGAATGACTTCCAGTCTTTCTTTCAAATATTCCGGTGTTACATTGCGAACCAATTGTCCCCCCAAAGCAACCGAAACATAACCCGTCTCTTCCGAAACAGAAATTACAAGCGCATCGCTTACTTCACTCATACCGATTGCCGCTCTGTGACGAGTACCGAGATCTTTGCTAATCCCCATATTGTCCGAAAGCGGAAGATAGCAGGTTGCTGATACAATTCTGTCTCCACGCACAATCACTGCTCCATCATGAAGCGGCGTATTGTGTTCAAAAATATTGATCAGAACCTGACGAGATATCAAACAGTCCAATTCAATCCCTGTCCTCTCGTATTCTGTCAGTTTTGTAGCCTGTTCCACAACGATCAATGCCCCCGTCTTCACTGCACCCATATCAAAAGATGCCTTTACGATCTCATCGATCGTCCGTTCACTAAAACGTACGCTTTCACGTCCCTTCTTATCGAACGGAACCATAGACGCCAGAAACTGCTTCTCACCCAGCCGTTCCAGGGCACGTCTGAGTTCCGGCTGGAAAATAATAACGACCGCCGTTGCCATCACCGGAAGAAGTGTGTCTGCAATCCATAAAATCACATACATCCGGAAAATTGCAGCCACAAGAATGAAACCGACAAGTACCATGATACCTTTCAGCAGCATCCACGCTTTCGTATTTTTAATCCAGAGAATAATCTGATAAATCAAAAACGCTATAATAATAATTTCAATAATATCTACAAACCGTATCTCCGGAAAATAGAAACCTTCCGGAAGATTACTTCCAAAGAAACGTGCAACAGCCTCTCTCACTCCTGTACCTCCTTTCCCATATAGTATGCCAACTTATTATCCAAATTAATGCTCTTCTAATTCTCTCTTCACAATATCCTGAATATCCAATTCATCCTGCAGACTTTTTGCCAGCAACAGTTCATCTGTATTCGCCGGAACACGGGTATTTCTAGGAGTTCCGGAATTTTTCTTTGTCTCTTTTTCCGTCTGACGCTTTTTCATATTTTTTCTTTCATCTGTGCGTTTTGGTGCCCTGCGTCTGATTTCTTCAGATTCCTTTTCATCCGGATTGCGGCGTTCATTAATACGTTTTACCATTTTTTCCGGAGCTGCAACCGACATCTTCGGAACTGCTTTTACATAATAATAATATTCATCATCTTCATACTGTATATGCTCAGTCCTTGAATAATCCACAGAAAACAGAAAAAATTCCAACACAAGACCGATAAGAATCGCCAAAATATTGCCACCGATCAGAACACCATAAGAAGTATGTATGTCAAACGCAATATCTCCAATAACAATAACCAGAATACTGGCGACCGCGCCAGCCGCAACAGCCGCTTTCCAGGCATGATCAATGGAAAGTCTGCGAACAACATATACAGTAAAAATACAGATTGTAAAGGCAATCACTGTAATCCAAAGTTCTTTATTCTGAAATACTGTCCTGACAAAAAATGAGATTTGACCGGTGATCCCTTCCGTTGCGGAAATCGCTGCCGCAGAATTCTTCACACAGAGAATCATATAATAGATAATTGTTCCAAAAGCAATCGGAACTGCCGTAACCGGCGTCATCGCAAGTCCACATACCACTGGAACCACATACGGAATATGCAGCATAAACGCAATCGGAGTAATCAAAAGCACCAATGCCTTTTTCGGAGTGAACCGACAGTAAAAAATAAACATCATTACAAAAATCATGGCGCTCACTGCCATAACACCCAGAGATAGTTTAAACAAATGCGCAAGAATCAGCGCAGCTGCCACCAATGCTACTGTAACAGGCGGAAGAAACGTACAGATCACCGCCAAGGCAACCGTAACAACCGGAGTTGTAAGTGTCTTCATCACACCAATATTCTGATTAATCAGATAAAAGGAAACGAAGCTCAGAATGAACTGAGCTGCCTTATCCACATAAATGGAATAACTGGTATATATTTTCTGTATTCTTTCTCTTAAAACCAACAACTCGCTCATTACTTCTTCTCCCTTTCATACATTCTGTTCAGTCTGGTCAGATCATGGTTAAATTTTTTCACTCTCTGACGGGCATCATTATGCTTCTTCTGATAAAACTGTGATGCCACAATGCCATAAAGCACAACCAGAACAATATATCCGGTCAATATACAGAGCCCTATCATTATAATAAAAGCAAAATTAAGGTTCTCCAGAATTACATCCATAAATGCAACCGCGCCGACTCCCACTGCGATCATGTATCCAATCGTAACCAAGATGATCGTAACAATGGTATGAAAGCTCGAATAATCTTTTCTGTAATATGAGCTGATCTTGAAATCTTCCGCACCTTCCTTGCTTTCGTACATTGCCATTCTTGTCATCAGCTTCACTTTGTCTTCATTTAACATATAGTCACCTCGATACGTTTTCTCCTCGTATTTGCGCTATTTTTAGTATAACAAATATCAGTATCCTTGTCCAATACTAATAGTCAAAAAATAGACTTTTTCTGCCCCTGCTTTCAGCAGTACCCGCGCCGCCTCATCCAGTGTGCTTCCGGTTGTATAGATATCATCAATCAGAACTATCGTTTTCGCCCAGACACTTTTTCTCACAGAAAATGCACCTCTGATACTCCTTCTTCGTTCTTTATCATTTAACTGCTTCAAAGGTTTTGTATTTTTCACCCTGACAAGAATATCTTCATCGACCGAAATGCCAGTGATTTCTCCAAGAACTTCTGCGAGAAGCGCCGCCTGGTTATAGCCTCTGATGCGCATCTTCTTTCGATGCAGCGGAACCGGAACAATCAGTTCCACCTTTTTTTCTCTCAGATAATAACCATACTGGTCTGCCATTTCTTCTCCAAATGCTTTTGCATAAATTCTTCTGTTTTGATATTTCAACGCATAAACTGCCCGGCTTACAGGCTCTTTATGAATCCAGATACTTCTTCCTTCCTCGAATACATGCCTGATCATAGTGCAATCATAACAATATTCCTTTTCCGCCTCCCGGATAGGCTTTCCACATTTTTTACATCGTGGTTCCTCCACCGGCAGGATTTTTTTACGGCACTCCTTGCAGATCCGCTGTTTTTCTATTTTTCCGCAAAACGGACATTTCTGTGGATACAAAATATCGAGGCACCTCTCCTCTATCCATTTTCTATTCCATAGGATTTTTGCCTTTTCTCTCAATATTATGAACGGATTCGGTTTCTTTTAGCTCTCTTCACTCAAACCATATATTTCCCTGATGCGTTCATCAAGGCTGGTATTTCTGTTCTGTTCATCTGTATTCTGTATCATTTCCTGAAACGTTACATCACTGCCCACGATTGTTACACATTTTTTTGCTCGTGTAATCGCAGTATATAAAAGATTTCTGTGAAACAGCTGACGCGGTCCTGTCAATAAAGGAATCAAGACAGCCGGATATTCACTTCCCTGTGATTTATGGATCGTTATCGCATATGCCAGTTCCAATTCCTCAAGGAGCTCAAACGGATACTTTACCTTTCTTTTTTCATCATACTCCACTTCCAGAGTTTCTGTATAGTTATTGATCTCTGTTATCACACCCATATCTCCGTTAAAAATACCGGTTCCTTTATCAACAACAAGTCCATATTTTGTCGTAATTTCCCATTCCAACTGATAATTATTCTTAATCTGCATCACTTTATCGCCGACACGGAATTTTTTATCACCGTACTCTTTCTCTTCTTTATTTTTTGCCGGCGGATTCAAATATTGCTGGAGAATATTATTCAGCCGTTCCACCCCGAGCAGACCTTTACGCATCGGAGTCAGTACTTGAATATCATATGGTTTCGCATCCACATATTTCGGAAGTTTCTTCTGGATCAGAGTCAAAAGCACACTGATGATCACATTTGCATCATTTCTCTTCAGGAAAAAGAAATCCCGGCTCTTATTATCCAGCTTAACCATTTCTCCACGGTTGATCTTATGTGCATTTACAACAATATCACTTTCTTGAGCCTGACGAAAAATCTTGGTAAGCATCACGACCTGAAATTGTTCTGACGCAATCAGATCTTTTAAAACACTTCCGGGCCCCACCGACGGAAGCTGATTGCAGTCTCCTACCAGGACAAGTCTCGTTCCAGGCGTAACAGCAGCAAGCAGCGCATGCATCAGCGAGAGATCTACCATAGACATCTCATCAATGATGATCACATCTGCTTCCAGTGGGTTCTCTTCATTTCGTGCAAATCCGTTTCTGACATTCTCTTCTTCCGGATTTCCGGTTACTTCCAGCAAACGGTGAATCGTCTGTGCCTCATATCCGGTTGCCTCAGTCATCCGCTTCGCAGCCCTGCCCGTCGGTGCTGCCAGGCGCAATTCCAGTTCTTCATTCCGGAAATAATGTATCATCGCTTTAATCGTAGTCGTTTTTCCTGTTCCGGGGCCTCCCGTCAGAATCGTGATACCATGCCGCACTGCCGCAATTACTGCCATCTGCTGCTTTTCATCCAGCTCCATTCCGGTTTCTTTTTCAATTTGATGCAGCCTCTTTGTAACTACAACGTCAGTTTCATCGTATTCCACATTCAGATCATGCAGCATTTTCGCCGCATTAAGCTCCAGATAATAAAAATGAGCCGGATATACTCTGAGACCGTCCTCACCTTCTTTCAGAATCACCTTTCTCTCCATAGCCAGATCCATCAGATGCTTTTCCATATTCTGAATTTCTACTTCCAGAAGCGCAGAGGCTCTTTGCATCAACACTTCACGAATCAGATAGACATGGCCATCCGCTACACTTTGTTGCAGCGTATAGAAAATTCCGCTTCTTATTCTGTAATCAGAATCCGTATGAATCCCAATGTGCATCGCAATCTCATCCGCCGTCTTAAACCCGATCCCCTGTATATGATCTGCCATTTGATAAGGATTCTCTTCCAATACACGAAATGTATTCTGACCATAATATTTATATATTTTCGCCGCAAGGGTCGTAGAGACTCCGTATTTCTGCAGATAAATCATTGCTTTCCGCATATCTTTTTTTTCTTCTACCTGAAGTGCAATGTCACGAGCCATTCGCTCACTGATTCCTCGCACTTCCGCCAGTCTTTCCGGCTCTTCTTCCATGATTCGGAATGTATCTTCCCTGAACTTTTTCACAATTCGTCCCGCAAGAGATGCTCCTACCCCTTTGATTGCACCGGAACCGAGATAACGTTCAATAGAAATAAGATCTTCCGGCGCTTTTATTTCATACTCGCTTACTTTGAGCTGTGTTCCGTACATACTGTGTACAGTATACTCACCCTTGACCTCTACAAGTTCTCCCTCAGCTATATAGTTAAAATTTCCGACACAAGTCAAATCTCCATCATCATTGTTTAAGTGAAACACCGTATACCCATTATCTTCATTCCGGAATACGATATGTTCCACATAACCTTGAATTACTTCCATATCTTCTCCTTATAGAAATAATAAGTATACCCGAACTTTCGTATAGAGTAAAAAGGCTGTCTCATCACGAAACAGCCTGACTTTTATTATACACGCACAATTATCGATCCTTTATAAATCTTTTCTTCCATTCATAAATTCTACAAACTGTCCTGTACCGATCGCAACAACCTTCATCGGATCTTCCGCTGTCATGGTGTTGATTCCTGTCTTCTCTTCGATCAATTCCTCCAGTCCACGAAGCATCGCCCCACCTCCGGTCAATACGATTCCACGATCCAGGATGTCGGCTGAAAGTTCCGGTGGTGTGCGCTCCAGCACTGCAATGACCGCCTCAACAATCTGACTTGTCGTTTCACGAAGTGCTTCCTCTGTTTCAGAAGATGTAACAGTCACGATCTTTGGAAGTCCTGTGACAAGGTTCCTTCCGCGCACCTCCATCGTCTCTTCCTCAACCAACGGATAGGTTGTCCCTATTTTAATCTTAATATCCTCTGCGGTACGCTCTCCAATCAAAAGATTATGCTTCTTACGCATAAAACGCACAATTGCCTCATCAAAATCATCACCGGCAATCTTGAGTGATGTATTTACTACCGTTCCTCCAAGAGAAATAACAGCAATATCAGATGTACCTCCACCGATATCCACGATCATATTGCCACACGGCTTAGCAATATCAATTCCGGCCCCAATCGCCGCAGCTACAGGTTCCTCGATCAGATGCACTTCCCTGGCTCCGGCTGCAAATGCAGCTTCCTCAACCGCTTTCTTCTCAACTTCGGTAACACCGCTCGGAACACAAATACTGATATTCGGTTTCTTAAATGTACGCTTTCCAAGTGCTTTTTGCACAAAATACTTAATCATCTTTTCGGTTACTATATAATCGGAAATAACACCCTGCCGAAGCGGTCTTACTGCTACAATATTGCCCGGAGTTCTCCCCAGCATCAGACGTGCTTCTTCTCCGATTGCTTTGATTACATTTGTATCTCTGTCAAAAGCCACCACAGATGGTTCCTTTAAAACAACCCCTTTTCCTTTTACATAAACGAGAATGCTCGCTGTTCCCAAATCAATTCCCAAATCTACTGACATGCTGATTCCCCTTTCATTCTTCTATCTATTTCCACTATCTTTCGTTATATCATTACAAACTTGTATGAGACACATACATATTCTATTATAATAAAAATTCTAATAAATGGAAAGAGTTTTTTCATTTTTTAGATTTTCTTAAGGTTTATCATTTTTTCAGCATCATGTCAATATACTTGCCGGTATATGAATTCGGATTTGCAGCAATTTCTTCCGGCGTGCCGTGAGCTACGATCGTTCCTCCCTTATCACCGCCTTCCGGACCGATATCAATGATGTAGTCCGCCGTCTTGATCACATCCAGATTATGCTCGATTACAATCACCGTATTTCCATCTTCTGTCAGTCTTTTCAGAATTTCTGTCAACTTGTGTACATCTGCAAAATGAAGTCCTGTGGTCGGTTCATCCAGAATATATACCGTCTTCCCGGTACTACGCCGGCTAAGTTCCGTTGCCAGCTTGATTCGCTGTGCTTCTCCTCCCGAAAGCGTCGTGGATGGCTGTCCCAGTCGGATGTAAGACAATCCCACATCGTACAATGTCTCCATTTTTCTACGGATGCTCGGCACATTTTCAAAGAAATGCAGAGCCTCTTCCACTGTCATATCCAGCACATCGTAAATACTCTTCCCTTTATATTTCACCTCAAGAGTCTCCCGGTTATACCGCTTCCCGCCGCAGGCTTCGCAAGGGACATAGACATCCGGAAGAAAATGCATTTCAATTTTGATAATCCCGTCACCGCTGCAAGCCTCACATCGTCCGCCTTTTACATTGAAACTAAATCTCCCCTTTTTATAGCCTTTTGCCTTCGCATCCGATGTAGACGCAAAAAGATCACGAATCAGATCAAAGACTCCCGTATAAGTAGCCGGATTCGACCGGGGGGTCCTGCCGATCGGGGACTGGTCAATCGCAATCACTTTATCCAGTTGTTCCAATCCCTCAATCCTGGTATGTTTGCCGGGTATCACTCTTGCATGGTTCAGTTTCCGCGCCATACTCTTATAAAGGATTTCATTTACCAGAGAGCTTTTGCCTGATCCGGATACCCCCGTCACACAGGTCATCACTCCCAGTGGGAATTCCACGTCAATATTTTTCAGATTATTCTCGGCGGCACCGACCACTTTGATCCATCCGTTTGGTTCTGCACGTTTTTCCGGGACAGGTATCTTCACTCTTCCGCTCAGATAAGCCCCTGTAATCGATTCCTCCACCTTCATGATCTCCTCCGCCGTTCCCTGAGCCACCAGCTTCCCGCCGTGCTCACCGGCTCCCGGCCCGATATCAATGATATGATCCGCCGCAAACATAGTATCTTCATCATGCTCCACCACAATCAACGTATTTCCCAGATCGCGGAGGTGCTTCAACGTAGCAAGAAGTTTGTCATTATCCCTCTGATGAAGTCCGATACTCGGTTCATCCAGTATATACGCCACTCCAACGAGCCCGGACCCGATCTGTGTTGCAAGTCGGATACGCTGTGCTTCTCCACCTGAAAGGCTTGCCGTTGCTCTCGATAAGGTCAGATATTCCAATCCCACATCCATCAGAAACTGAATTCTTGCGCGGATCTCCTTCAGGATCTGTCCTCCGATCATCTGCTGGGTTTTTGTCAGTTCAAGCGCTTCTAAAAATTGCTGAAGGTTCTCAATAGACATAGCTGTCACTTCATGAATATTTCTACCACCAACCGTCACAGCAAGTGCCGATTTCTTCAACCGCTGTCCTTTACACTCCCGACAAGGTGTGATCTGCATAAAGCTCTCATACTCTGCCTTCATCGTCTCCGAACCTGTTTCCCGATAACGGCGTTCTACATTCTTAATAATCCCTTCAAAAGCCACATCATAAATCCCCTCTCCGCGCTGACCTTTATAATGAACCTTTACCTCTTTGCCTTTTGTTCCGTAAATCAGCAAATCATGGATCTCCTTAGGATACTCTTCGAATGGCGTCTCCAGACTGAAATGATATTCTTTCTGAAGTGCATCCAGAATCGCATAAGTAAAGCTTGATTTATCCGTACAAGACTGCCATCCCGTCACGGCGATCGCTCCCTGACTGATACTGAGGGATTTATCCGGTATGATCAGATCTTCATCAAATTCCATCTTGTAGCCGAGTCCGAAACACTCCGGGCATGCGCCAAACGGATTGTTGAACGAAAAGCTTCTCGGTTCGATCTCATCAATACTGATTCCGCAGTCCGGGCAGGAAAAACTCTGGCTGAAATTCATGGGTTCTCCCCCAATCACATCAACCAGAAGGAGGCCCTCCGCCAAATTCAGAACACTTTCCACGGAATCCGCCAGTCTCTTTTCGATCCCCGGCCTCACAACGAGACGGTCTACAATAATTTCAATATTATGCTTAATGTTCTTATCCAAAGCAATCTCTTCGGAAAGTTCATACATGTTCCCATCAATCCGCACGCGCACATATCCACTCTTTTTTGCACGTTCAAGAAGCTTCGCGTGCGTTCCCTTTCTTCCGCGCACCACCGGCGCCATGAGCTGAATCTTACTTCCCTCCGGCAGTGCCATGATCTGATCCGTCATCTGATCCACCGTCTGCTTCTTAATCTCTCTCCCGCATTTCGGGCAATGCGGAATTCCGATTCTCGCATACAGCAGACGGAAATAATCATAAATTTCTGTCACAGTTCCCACGGTAGAACGGGGATTCCGGTTTGTCGATTTCTGATCAATGGAGATTGCCGGAGATAATCCTTCAATGCTTTCCACATCTGGTTTCTCCATCTGTCCCAAAAACTGTCTTGCATAAGAAGACAAGGATTCCATATATCTTCTTTGCCCTTCCGCATAAATGGTATCAAAAGCCAGAGATGATTTCCCCGATCCACTAAGGCCAGTCAGAACCACCAGTTCATTTCTCGGGATATCCACATCAATATTCTTTAAATTATGCTCATTTGCTCCTCTGATCTTAATAAATTGCTTCTTTTCTTCTGCCATCTTAGTCTACCTCTGTCTTATCTCAATCTATTCAAGTTCATTTAAATTTCTCTTCAACTCAACCAGCTTATCACGCAATTCCGCCGCGGCTTCGAAATTCAGTTCCGCCGCAGCCTTCTTCATCTGCTTTGTCAGACTGCCGATCAGCTTTTCAAGCTCTCCTTTACTCATGGATTCCGGATCTTTTTCAAGACGCATCTCTTCGGCCGCCACTTTCTTGGAAATACTGATCAGGTCACGCACGGATTTTCGGATCGTCTGTGGAGTAATTCCGTGTTCTTCGTTATAAGCCATCTGAATTGCACGCCGACGTTTCGTCTCATCAATCGCTACGCGCATAGAGTCCGTGATATGATCCGCATACATAATGACATGACCGTCCGCATTTCGCGCCGCACGTCCTATCGTCTGTATCAAGGAAGTCTCCGAACGCAGGAAGCCTTCTTTGTCAGCATCCAGAATAGCGACAAGCGTAATCTCCGGAATATCCAGTCCCTCTCTCAGAAGATTGATACCCACAAGTACATCAAACACGTCCAGACGCATATCACGAATGATCTCCGTCCGTTCCAGTGTATCAATATCGGAATGCAGATATTTCACCCTTATTCCCAGTTCTCTCATATAGTCTGTCAGATCTTCTGCCATGCGTTTCGTCAGAGTAGTGATCAGGACTTTATTCTTCCTTGCTGTCTCTTTATTCACCTCGGCTACCAGATCATCAATCTGTCCCTCAATCGGACGCACTTCCACCTCCGGATCCAGAAGCCCGGTCGGACGGATCACCTGCTCAGCCCGCAGCAGTTCATGCTGCTCTTCATATTCACCCGGAGTCGCGGAGACGAACATGACCTGGTCGATCTTGCTTTCAAATTCCTCAAAACTAAGCGGCCTGTTGTCCTTAGCCGACGGGAGACGGAACCCATAATCCACCAGCGTTGTTTTTCTCGACTGATCCCCATGATACATCGCTCCGATTTGCGGAACCGTCTTATGGGACTCATCGATGATCATCAGAAAATCATCCGGGAAATAGTCGATCAAAGTCTGCGGCGGCTGTCCCGGTGCAAGTCCTGTCAAATGTCGGGAATAGTTCTCAATACCCGAACAGAATCCTGTTTCACGCATCATTTCAATATCAAAATTAGTTCGTTCGGAAATGCGCTGCGCCTCCAGAAGCTTGTCTTCTCCCTTAAAAAACCGGATCTGTCCCTCCAGTTCCTTTTCAATCTCCGCAATCGCCGCCTCCATTTTATCTTTGGAAACTACATAATGAGATGCCGGGAAAATTGCGACATGTCCGATCACATTCAGGATTTCTCCCGTAAGCGTATCAATCTCCGTGATCCGGTCAATCTCATCTCCGAAGAATTCCACTCTATATGCTATTTTCTCCGAATACGCCGGAAATATTTCCACAACGTCTCCCCGGACCCGGAATGTGCCCCGTTTGAAATCCATATCATTTCTGTCATACTGAATCTCGATCAGCTTCTTCAGCATCTCATCTCTGTCCTTTATCATTCCGGGGCGCAGAGAGATTACCATTTCTTTATAATCGATCGGCGAACCCAGTCCGTAAATGCAGGATACGCTGGCCACAATGATCACGTCATTGCGCTCGGACAGCGCTGCTGTCGCAGAATGACGGAGTTTATCAATCTCATCGTTGATTGCGGAATCCTTGGCAATGTAAGTGTCTGATGACGGGACATATGCTTCGGGCTGGTAGTAGTCGTAGTAGGACACAAAATACTCGACTGCGTTGTTAGGGAAGAATTCCTTGAATTCACCGTAAAGCTGCGCTGCAAGAGTCTTGTTGTGCGCTATAATCAGCGTTGGTTTATTTAATTGTTGGATGACATTCGCCATCGTAAAGGTCTTACCGGAACCGGTGACACCAAGAAGTGTCTGGCACTGGTTACCTTCCTTAAAGCCTTTTACTAACTGTTCAATCGCCTGCGGCTGGTCACCGGTCGGGGCATATTCTGATACTAATTCAAAATGATCCATGTAGTCCTCCTATGTTTGAACCCTCGAGGAAAACTCGATAGTTGGAATAAACTTTTTCATCAATTTTCATTTTTTTATAACATCTGGAACTCTACTTCTTGCACATTTCCAGTACCCATTCTATGTACAGTACAGTATAGCATCAAAGGCCAAAAAAGTACAGAACAAAATGAACATTTGTTCTGTACTTTTTATCATGCCTTTTAACACTTTCTGTGTATCATCTAAGTTACCATTTAAGCATAAAAATCTACTCAAATTAAATCGTCACATTAAACGCCTTTTCCGGTTCAGTCGCATTCTGAATCGCCTCCGAGATCTGCTCCAGCGGGAATTCCTGAGTGATAATAGATTCCAGATCCCATTTTCCACTTGTCATAATTGCCATCACGTCTTTCCTTAATAATTGTTTCAGAATTGTTAAAGCCCTCCTGTCTTTCTGCTGATTTTAGTTAAGCAATTCATTCGCTTTTTCACATACAGAATAGAGTTCATCTTGTTAATTCATAATCATCCAGAAAGTTATACTCAATATCATCTTTGCAGTATCCGATCACCTTTCGTAAATTGATTTTCCTAACACTGTTAAATATATTTGTATCAATGACATCACTTGTTTTTCTGAACTGTGCAATCAATTCCTTCATTTCATCTCTTTTCGATCCTCTTCCTCCACCGCAGCTCACACAATTTTCCGTAAACCGGCAGGCACATTGGATAAAATGAAGTCCATTGGAGTCCCTCCAAGCTTTGATTGCCTCTTCTTTTACCAGATACAGCGGCCGTATCAACTCCATTCCTTCAAAATTCTGACTGTGAAGCTTCGGCATCATCGTTTCCACTTTACCGCTGTATAACATGCCCATGAGAATGGTTTCGATGACATCATCAAAATGATGCCCTAACGCAATCTTATTACATCCCAGTTCCTTTGCCTTGGAATACAGATATCCCCGTCGCATTCTCGCACAGAGATAGCAGGGATTCTTATCAATTGCCGCCACGGTATCAAAAATATCAGTCTCAAATACAGTAAGCGGTATACCAAGGAGATTGGCATTATCCTGAATAATTTTTCAGTTATCTTCATTGTATCCTGGATTCATAATCAGAAATACTACCTCAAAATGAACCTTACCATGCTTCTTCAATTCCTGTATTAATTTTGCAAGAAGCATGGAATCCTTTCCCCCGGATATGCACACTGCCACACGGTCTCCTTCCTGGATCAGCTGATATTCATTCAGTGCTTTGGTAAATGGCCGCCAGATCGCTCTGCGGTATTTCTTAATGATGCTTCGCTCGATCTCTTCTTTTTCTCCTCTTTTTCTTTTTGACAATCCCCCTGCATAAACCTCGACAAAGACAAACGTAAGTAAGCTCGATAGCCACCCTCCACATTGACTGCATCGTACCCTTCATCTTCCAGTTCTTCCACATATTCCTGGCTTCTGTCTCCGGTATGACAGAGCATATAGATGGTTTTTGCCTCATCCAGTTCTTTCCTGCGTTCTTCCAGTTCAGCCATCGGAATATTCACCGCTCCCGGGAAGGTTCCCCGCTGATACTGATCATTGGGGCGGATATCCACCACCATACTTTGATTCCATTCTATTTTTTCCAATTCTTCTACTGTAATCGTCTTCATTTCTGCTCCTATATCAAACGCAATAATAATATGTTACATATCATTCCCAACATAATAGAAATCAGCACCACTGCCAATCCTGCCAGAAATGTCTTCCTTTATCCTCTATGAATACTACCATTATAAACCTATTTAGTCAATGGGTTATATATGTTTAACAAGTAACAAAAGCGGCCAACTTTTTACGGTTGATCGCCTTTGGCTTATTCACTCTTATTCATTTACGCTATCATTTTATTCGTTAATCTAAATGATATACAACATCAATTGGGACTTCCTGTATTGAATTTAAATACGAAACTATAATTCCAATCCGTTTTGATTTTCCTTCTAAACTATCGTGCCATCGCAAGCTAAATTCTTCTTCTGTAAGATATGTGTAACTACCGGCAGTAGATGGATCCATAAAATAATAAATATATGTATCTTTTTCCGTATCCTTCTTATATCCAATTAACACAACATAGTGACCGTCGTCTTCTGTTATTCTGTTATATTCACATAGTTCGTCCTATTTTCCGGAGTTGCTGCAAGTTCCCAACGTAATCGATCTTCTCTGGTGTCAAAATCATACCCTGCATAGCGTAAAACAGATGCGACGCAAGCCACTCCACAGGTAAAATTATGGCTTTGTCTATATAACGGTAATTTTAAAAATTTATATTTTCCTGTTTCATCCGTTTCAGGCAACGACATTTTTGAAATATTATAATTATAAAAGGTATTTCCTTCCGGTTCAGTGTCGTTCAAGTAATAATCCTTCATTTGATTGGCAAGATCTTCAGCTTCGGGTATTTCATTTGCCGTATAGGCAGCATTGCTCCCGCCATTGCAAAGCAGAGGATAAGAGACATTGTCCCTTTTGCGTGTAATTTCTTCTGTTTAATCCCGATAAAGAGCAGCGCACCGCCCGACAAAATCATCAAACCAACAAAAAAACCTGTATGGGAATTATCTCCCGTCTGCTGACTGGTTGTATCAGTTGTAGGCTCGGTTGCCTTTACAATTTTGATAAGCTCGCAAGTCTTGCTTTCGGTACTGTTCAGTTCAAAAGCTTCCTGTGTTAAGCTGCCGTCTTTCAGCGTGACACCGTCAGGCAGAGTTATCTCTGTCTGAATATCTTTAACGGCATACGAATTGTTATTTTTTACGGTAAGCATTACATTGACATCTTCATTTGCCGCATATTCCGACTTGTCGAAAGTAAGCGTAGCCACTAAACCGTTCTGTTCTGCTTCGGCTGCAAAAACTGTAATTGTCATAAATGTAGATACAACAAATACAAAACTTAAAAGCACCGGCATAAGCTTCTTGATTTTTTTCATCTCGAAATACCTCCGGTCAATTATTATCTCGTACCGCTCCTTTACGGTAGTTTTATGTTGATTAGTAAATCAAACGTTCGTTTTCATTATACTATTTTCCCTTTACTATTCCAATAGGGTAATTCAAGTACGCCGAGGCGTACTTGCTGCGAGGTGCGCGTCATGCTCTGCATGACACAATACATCTGCGCACCTCTGCAATCCGCCGGAGGCTTTATCTTGGAAGAAGATAAAAAACCACATAGCCGTATCGCATACAGTCTATGTGGTCTCTCGTTATTTCACGTTCACGTTTTAATATATAGGATTTGCTCTATACTTAATTCTCATTCATCTTCGTCAGCTTCGCTGCCTGGTCAGCCGCAATCAGACTGTCAATGATTTCATCCAGATCTCCGTTCATAATCGTATCAAGTTTATGCAACGTGAGCTTAATTCTGTGATCCGTCACGCGTCCCTGCGGGAAGTTATAGGTACGGATCTTCTCGGAACGGTCACCGGTTCCGATCTGGCTTCTTCTTGCCTCGGCTTCTGCCGACTGCTGCTTCTCCAGTTCCAGCTCATACAGTTTAGAACGCAGAAGACGGAAAGCCTTTTCCTTATTCTGAAGCTGTGATTTCTCGGTCTGGCTGTAAATGACAATTCCTGTCGGGTAGTGGGTCAGACGAACCGCAGAGTCCGTTGTATTGACACACTGTCCACCATTTCCGGAAGCACGCATGACGTCAATACGAATATCTTTCTCATCGATCACAACATCCACTTCTTCCGCTTCCGGCATAACCGCCACCGTGATCGTTGATGTATGGATACGTCCGCCGCTTTCCGTTTCCGGCACACGCTGTACACGATGTACACCGCTTTCATATTTCATACGGGAATATGCTCCCTGACCGGTCAGCATAAATACAACTTCCTTAAAACCGCCGATCCCATTTTCACTTAAGGAAATGATCTCACTTTTCCAGCGTCGGTTGTCCGCGTAATGGATATACATGCGGTAGATCTCTGCAGCGAAAAGTGCTGCTTCATCTCCGCCCGCTCCTGCACGAATCTCCACGATAACGTTTTTGTCATCGTTCGGATCTTTCGGTAACAGCAGGATTTTCAGTTCCTGCTCTAATTCTTCGATTCTCTTTTTGGAGTCATTCAGCTCTTCTTTTGCCAGTTCCTTCATCTCTTCGTCGCTTTCTTCTTCCAGCATAAGAAGGCTGTCCTCTATATTCTGCTTACAACTCTTATATTCCTTATATGCCTCAACAATCGGGGTCAGATCATTCTGTTCCTTCATGAGCTTGCGGAAACGATTCTGGTCATTCACCACATCCGGTTCCTGCAGTTCGCCCATAATCTCTTCATAGCGGATCAGCAAATCCTCTAATTTGTCAAACATATTATTCTCCTCCTGCTATCAGCTTAGTCTCAGCCTTTATGATTCTATTTTACTATTCTCTCCTGAAATATTGTACACGCCGGAAACGACCCGGTCAAGACCTGCCAAATCCTTTTGTGTATGTATTTTCTCAAATCCGGCCTCACGAAGCAGCTCTTCGACCGCTTCCTTCTGATCATGGCCGATCTCCAGATACAAATACCCGCCATCTTTCAGATACTTTCTGCTCTCTTCCGCCAGAAGCCGATAGAAATAAAGTCCGTCTTCCCGTCCGTCCAACGCGATAAACGGATCATATTTCTGCACTTCTTCTTCCAATCCCCCGATTACTGCGGTCGGTATATAAGGCGGATTAGAAACGATGATGTCGAATTGCCCCTGTATTTCGGAAAACATATCGCTCTTAATAAATTCCACATCAGCTCCCAGTCTGCGGGCATTTTCTCTTGCAACTGCAAGCGCCTCTTCCGAGACATCCACTGCAATGCAGACCAGTTCCGGATTTCTTTTCTTCATACTGATAATAATACAGCCGGATCCTGTGCACATATCCAGCACTTCTATATTCCCCGGAATCTCTCTTCGAATCAGCTCTTCTGGAAATTCTTCTCTCGCCTCATCGCCAAATTCCTCGCCTCTGATCCGCGGAGAGTTCTCCGCCTCTTCCACCAGGATCTCGGTATCCTGCCTGGGAATCAGCACATGCTCATTGACCATAAATGCCATTCCCATAAATTCCTGAATCCCGGTCAGATGCTGAACCGGTATTCTCTGAAGCCGTTTCCCGATCAATTCAAAATACTGCTTTTCATCTTCAGGATCCATTTCATCGAATCCGTCCACATAATATCGGGTGCGGTTCATTCCCGTCACATGTTCCATCAGGATCCAGGCATCACTCTCTGCATCTGAAATCTGATTTTCATTTAGATTCCGTACTGCTTTTTTATATGCTTCCTGATACGTCACTTGTCTCTTCTCCATCCTGCCATCCGAAATTCTTACGCAGATACTCTTTCCAGTCAAATACCGCTTCAACGGAAGCGATTCCCACCTGAATCATCTCATCATTCGGCTCCTTAGTTGTCAAATGCTGCAGCATGAGTCCCGGTTTACTCAAGATACAGACAATCGGGTTATTACTGTTCCCGGCCCATTTGATCAGCTCATACGAAATACCGGCAATGATCGGAAGCAGCGCAATTCTCACGATCACCCGCATGACAACAGAATCAACCCTTACAAAAAACAGTAGTACGATTCCGACAATCATGACAAACAGCATGAAACTGGTTCCACATCTTTTATGTTCCTTGGAACTCTTGCGGACATTTTCCACGGTAAGCGGAAGCCCATGCTCAATACAATTGATACATTTGTGTTCTGCGCCATGATACTGATACAGTCTCCGGATATCCTTCATCAAAGAAATGGCTGCTACATACCCGACAAAAATTGCAATTCGGACCACACCTTCCAGAATCAGCCGTACCGTATAAGATGGCACCCATTTTTTCAGAAAATCAGATATAAAATAAGGGAGCACCATGAAGATGCCGATCGCCAGAACAAACGATACCACCATTGTCAAAGCCATCAGAAGATCCTCCTGCTTTTTGGCCTTCTTCTCCTCCGCTTCTGTCCGTTCCCGCGCTTCTTCTTCCTCTTCATAGAATCCTGCGGACCAGTTCAGCGTGCTCATTCCGAGTACCATGGAATCCACAAAATTAAACACACCGCGTATGAACGGAATCTTCGTAAGTGCCGACCATTTACCGGTGACACTTCTGTAATTGTCTTTTTTGATCTCTATTTCTCCGTCAGGCTTCCTTACCGCAACTGCGTAAGTATCACGATTCTTCATCATGACACCTTCCAGAACTGCCTGCCCTCCAATATTGGATGATTTCATCTTATTTCCTTTCCATCATACAAATCCATATAAACCTTATAGAGAAAACAGGCTGAGATTCTGAAAACCTCAGCCTGCTGATATCTTACAGTATGAAAGCTTCGATAAGCTTTCTTCCTATTCCGGATATTATTTAATTCCGTATTTCTTATTGAACTTATCAACACGGCCACGAGCCTGAGTTGCCTTCTGCTGTCCTGTGTAGAACGGATGACACTTAGAGCAGATTTCTACGTGGATATCTTTGCTTGTAGATCCTGTTACAAATGTATTTCCGCAGTTGCAGGTTACAGTTGCCTGATGATATGCTGGATGGATTCCTTCTTTCATGATTTTCACCTCTTCTTAGTTTATTCGTTTTACGCGTTCAACGCGGCTAATTGTCTATAAACAGCTTTCTTATTGTAGCACACTTCATGTGCAAATGCAAGTTTTTTCATTTAAAATTATTAACCAAATTCTTAAATGCATTTCATTTTCTTGACCATCTGAACAAACTCGGCATTGTTCTTTGTCCGGTCAAACAGATTCAGGATATTGTCCACAGCTTCATCCGGCTTCATGCCGTTCAGTGCGCGGCGCATAATATCAACCGCCTCCTGCTCTTCTGTGCTGAGGAGCAGGTCATCTCTTCTGGTTCCGGATTTCGGAATGTCGATTGCCGGGAAGATTCTCTTCTCAGACAGCTTTCTGTCGAGAACAAGCTCCATATTACCGGTTCCTTTGAATTCCTCGTAAATCACATCATCCATCTTACTTCCGGTATCAACGAGCGCTGTGGCAAGAATTGTAAGGCTTCCGCCTTCCCTCATATTTCTGGCCGCACCGAAGAAACGCTTCGGCATATGGAGTGCAGCCGGATCCAGACCACCGGACAGTGTTCGCCCGCTTGGCGGAACAACCAGATTGTACGCTCGAGCCAGTCTTGTAATACTGTCCAGAAGGATCATAACATCTTTCTTATGCTCTACCAGTCTCTTCGCACGCTCGATTACCATCTCTGAGACTCTCTTGTGATGTTCCGGCAATTCATCAAATGTAGAATAGATCACCTCCACATTATCGCCTTCAATCGCTTCCTTAATATCGGTTACTTCTTCCGGTCTCTCATCGATCAGAAGAATCAGAAGATGAACCTCCGGATTGTTCTTTCTGACAGACAGTGCAACCTGTTTCAGAAGCGTTGTCTTACCGGCTTTCGGCGGCGACACGATCATACCTCTCTGTCCTTTTCCAATCGGGGACAGCAGATCCATAACACGCATGGAGGTGCTTGTCCGCCCTGTCTCAAGGCTCAGCCTCTTATTCGGGAAAATCGGTGTCATATCCTCAAAATTTCTCCGTTTTGCAGCTTCTGCCGGAGAAACGCCGTTGATCTGTGTCAGATACAGGAGTGCACTGAACTTTTCCTGCATTGTCTTCACTCTGGTGTTACCGGTCAGGATATCGCCCGTCTTAAGTCCGAACCTGCGGATCTGAGACGGAGACACATAAACATCATCCTCACCGGGAAGATAATTCTTGGAACGTATAAAGCCATACCCGTCCGGCATTACTTCCAGAATTCCATTTACGGTGCGTCCGCTGTCAAGTTGTTCAATATCCACGTTACTGCCCTGCTTCTCATTCTTGATCTCTTCCTTGACCTCTTTTGCATTTTCTTTATCATCTTCATTCAGCATCGCTTCGATGAGCTCCGCCTTCTTTAATGTAGAAATTCCTTTTAAACCTCTTGCCTTGGCAAGCTCTTTTAACGTAGCAAGCGGCAAAGATTCATACTTTTCTCGCGTCATGTTCTATATTACCTCCTCTAAAAATATTTATCATTCATATATCAAAATTATTAAGTAATCTATTCTTCTCTCAAGGGAAAATCTGTGGATATGACTTCAAATCGTTCACTGAATCAGCTATTACACGGTATATAGCCAAAAGGATGATTGAATATAGTATACCTTATTTTTTACAAATTGAAAAGCATTATTTTCAATTGCTTTACTCTCTCAAGAATGTTATCATAAGAAGTAAGTTTCAAAAACAAATATCTGAGCAGAATTTTACTGCCCAGTCGAGGAGGATAATGACATGTCAATAAGTGAAAAAGCATTGGAAATGCATGAAAAATGGAACGGTAAGATTGAAACAACTGCTAAATCACACGTGAATTCGCGCGAAGATCTGGCAATCGCCTACACTCCGGGTGTAGCTGAACCTTGTAAAGTGATCGCCAAAGATAAGGAAGCAGCTTACAAATATACGATAAAGGCAAATACGATCGCCGTAGTTTCTGACGGAAGTGCTGTCCTCGGTCTCGGAAATATCGGAGCCCATGCCGCTATGCCGGTTATGGAAGGAAAAGCGGTTCTCTTCAAAGAATTCGGCGGTGTCAACGCAGTTCCGATCTGTCTGGATACCCAGGACACCGAAGAGATCATTAAAACAGTGGTAAATATTGCGCCTGCATTTGGCGGTATCAATCTGGAAGATATCTCTGCACCGCGTTGTTTTGAGATTGAAAGCCGACTGAAAGAACTTCTTGATATTCCGGTCTTCCATGATGACCAGCACGGTACAGCCATCGTTGTGCTCGCCGGAATCATCAACGCACTCAAAGTAACCGGCAAGAAGATGGAAGAATGCAAGGTTGTGGTAAACGGTGCCGGCAGCGCCGGTGTGGCGATCACAAAGCTCCTTCTCACCTATGGTTTCCCGGATATCACCATGTGCGACATCAACGGAATCATTTCCGAGAATTCTCCGAATCTGAACTGGATGCAGCAGGAAATGGCGAAGCTCACCAACCTTTCCGGTGCAGCCGGAACACTTGCAGATGCCCTCAAAGGCGCCGATATCTTCGTCGGAGTTTCCGCACCGAACATTGTCACAAAAGAAATGGTTGCATCCATGAATCCGGATGCCATTCTTTTCGCAATGGCCAATCCGGTTCCGGAAATCATGCCGGATCTTGCCAAGGAAGCCGGTGCAAAGGTAGTCGGAACAGGACGTTCTGATTTCCCGAATCAGGTGAATAACGTCATCGCATTCCCAGGCATTTTCAAAGGTGCTCTGGAAGGACGTGCCACACAGATCACGGAAGAAATGAAGCTTGCAACTGCAAAAGCAATCGCCGGTCTTGTTTCAGACGAAGAACTGAACGAGAATAATATTCTTCCGGAAGCATTTGACCCGCGGGTGGCAGATGTTGTCAGCAAAGCGGTCAAGGCACTGATCTAATCGATGACGGAGCGGAGATTCTGGGGAGAAAAACGATATTTCTCCCTGGATTACTATCTGAAGACAACCTATGGCGAGAAGCTCTATAAGGTTTCATTAAACGGCGGCTGTACCTGTCCGAACCGTGACGGGACCTGCGGTGAACGGGGCTGCATCTTCTGCAGTGAAGGGGGTTCCGGAGATTTTGCCGCCTCGCCTGCCCTGACGATTCGGGAACAGCTCGAAGAAGGGAAAGCACTTATTCGGCGCAAACAGACCGGTAACGGATACATCGCCTATTTCCAGGCATACACGAACACCTATGCTCCGCTGGAACATCTCCGAAAGATCTTTTACGAGGCGATTCTGGAACCGGACGTAAGGATCCTTTCCGTCGCCACCAGACCAGATTGTTTAAGCGACGAGATTCTTGCACTTCTCGATGAACTGAATCGGATCAAACCGGTATGGATCGAGCTTGGGCTGCAGACCATCCATCCCGAGAGCGCGCGTTTCATACGTCGTGGTTACGATCTGAAAGTATTTGAAAATGCCGCAGAGGCATTGATACGACTTAACATTTCGGTTATCGTACATGTGATCCTGTTTCTTCCCGGAGAATCTCCTGCGCAGATGCTGGATACCATCCGATACTTGAACCGGATCCCCATTCAGGGTATTAAACTGCAGCTCCTTCACATATTAAAACATACGGATCTGGCAGATTATTATCAGGAACATCCCTTCTCCGTTCCTTCCATGGAAGAATACTTTGACGTTCTTGGTATGTGCATCTCCAATCTTCGTCCGGATATTGTAATACACCGGCTCACCGGAGACGGCCCCAAATCACTTCTGATTGAGCCGCTCTGGACCGGGAATAAAAGGCTGGTTCTGAACTCCATGCAGAAATACCTGAAAGACAACGATATCTGGCAGGGAAAAGAGTATATTGATTTATAAGGAGGACGACATCATGTCTGAAACTTTCACACTATATAAACTGATCATTCTGTATATGCTGGACAAGGTGGATTTTCCGCTTACCAACGCACAGATTTCAGAATTCATACTGAACAAAGGATATACGACCTATTTCAAGCTTCAGCAGGCACTTTCCGAACTTACGGAAGCGGAACTGATCCGGGAAGAGACTTCCCACAACCGTACCCTTTATCATCTGACAGAAGACGGTGCCCAGTCCATCCAGTATTTCAAAAACAATATCTCCCGCTCTATACGAGAAGATATCGACAATTATTTACGCGAGAAAAAATATGATCTCAAAAATGAGGTTGCTGTAAAGGCCGATTATTACCGAAACACATCCCGGGAATTCTCAGTCAGATGCCAGGTTCTGGAAGACGAACTTCCTCTGATCGACCTGACGCTCTCTGTTCCAAGCGAAGCCGAAGCCGAAGCCATCGTCACAAACTGGCAGAAAAAGAATCAGGAAATCTATGCCTGGCTCATGGCAAATCTGCTGTAAGCCAATATAATACACAAAAAAACGGTGCCCGAATCCGGAGGTTTTGATCCATTGTCCTCCTTTTCGGACACCGCTTTTTTTATTCATTTACACGACTACACGAAAACAGATATAATTCCGTTCATCGATAAAATCCGTACTCACCGTAATCTCACCGCCGTACCGCTCACTGAGCAGCTTTGCATTATAAAGACCAAGTCCCCGCTTCCCGTCTTCACTTTTTGTAGAAAACCCTTTTTCAAAGAAACGTCCGATATTCTCCAGCTTGACATTCCTCATACGGTTTTTGATAGTGAAGACAACCCGGTCATTTTCGGAATCCAGTTCCATGATAACCCGGTTCAGTTCCTCCGTGCATGCTTCATAAGCATTATCAACCAGCGTTCCGATGATCTCGATCAGATGATGTTCGGATATCCCGGAGAGGATTTCCAGATTCTTCACCACGATTTCCGTCTTCACATAAGATGGTGCCCGCACGATCTTGCTGTATAAGAAGCCTGCAAGCACTTTATCACTGATCTTGAGGAGCGGAAGGTACATCCGGTTCTCATCATCCTTCACTGCTTCCATGATATATTGTGACTGCCGTTCCACAAGCTCATCATAATTGTCCACCGTAAGATGCATGTTTAAAATGGCATTAATCTGGTTGTCGAATTCGTGCTGTCTCGCCCGGATCTCTTTCACCAGTTCCTCAAGCGGCTGAATGTAGAGTTGATACAGGCGCAGTTCCTGCTCTTTTTGCTGCATAATCAGATAATTCTTTCTCCAGTCAACGATTCCCCATATGATGACCACCACCATCAGAACGAACATGACAAATACCCGATAGTCAAAGGTTCCGCTGTACAGGAAATCCACGACCAGATAGACCGATACCAGCAATGCAATCACACAAAAAATACGATACAAAAACTTTCTCACCCATTCAATCATTTATCATTCTCCCCATTTCCGCCTTGTACGTCACGCCGATTTCTACCGTATCACTGCTGTTTCTTAGCTTAATCACCCGGTTCACTGTATCAATGTATTCAATTTCCTGGCGATTCACAGCAAACATCCGGTGCGACTGCACAAACATTTCTTTCGGCAGCTTCTGCATCATCTGCTTCAGCGTTACATATGGTACTTTCCAGTTTTCACCCCTCATGTGAATGCAGATTCCGCGCGGAACTGCTTCAATATAGCGAATGTCCTGACATTTCACCTGATAGTTAATTCCATCCTTTTTTACGATGACTGTCCTCGGCTCCTCCTGTTTTTTATTCACAAGTACTTTTCTTACGACTTCCTCCACCTGTGTACGATCAAAAGGCTTCATAATATATTGATAGCAATGCAGTTCTCGATACGCCTGCATCTCCATTGCTCCCACGGAAGTCACCATCACGATCGGTGTAAACATATACTGAAATTTTTCTCTTACCTCTCTGGCGAAGATAATTCCTCCGATATCCTCTTTCCGGCTTCCGCTTAAGTTTACATCCAGAAGAAAAAGACCATATCGGATATTTTCTTCCAACAGGTCTTTCGCTTCCTTATATGAGGAGGCGGCATGGACCTGAATCTCGGCCGAATACTCATTCAGAATACGGACGAGCGCTTCCATCGAAGCGTGTTCATCTTCCAGAATCAGCACATGTATCATATCCAGCACCTCCCAATCTTCTCTATTCAACTGTCTGCTCTATTCGGAAATAATTTCCTTCGCGCTCTTAACCAGACCTGCAAGTCCCTGGATCTCTGACGGAATGATGATTTTGGTCGCTTTTCCGTCCGCTGCCTTCTCGAAAGCCTCCAGACTCTTGATCCGAAGAACTGCCTCATCGGCCCCCGCTTCACGGAGGAAACGAATACCGTCTGCATTTGCCTGCTGCACTTTGAGGATTGCTTCTGCTTCACCTTCGGCTTCCTTGATCCTCTTTTCCTTCTCTGCTTCCGCCTGAAGGATCGCCGCCTGCTTCTCAGCCTCCGCTTTCAGAATTACAGATTCCTTCTCACCTTCTGCAACAAGGACGGTAGATTTCTTCTCTCCTTCTGCTCTCAGGATTGCTTCACGACGCTCACGTTCCGCCTTCATCTGCTTCTCCATCGCATCCTGGATCGCTGCCGGTGGAATAATGTTCTTCAGCTCCACGCGATTAACCTTGATTCCCCACGGATCCGTTGCCACATCAAGAGATGCTCGCATCTTTGTATTGATCGTCTCTCGGGATGTCAGTGTCTGGTCCAGTTCCAGTTCACCGATGATATTTCGAAGTGTTGTTGCCGTCAGATTCTCAATTGCCATAATTGGATTTGCCACACCATAGCAGTACAGCTTCGGATCTGTAACCTGATAGAATACAACGGTATCAATTCGCATCGTTACATTATCTTTCGTGATAACCGGCTGTGGATCAAAATCAACGACCTGTTCCTTCAGATCGACTCTTCTTGCAACGCGGTCGATCAACGGAAGTTTAAAATGAAGCCCTACACTCCAGGTCGCCTGATACGCACCAAGCCGTTCTACGACCAGCGCCTTTGCCTGCGGAACGATCTTCACACAAGAGATCAATACCAGTAAAATAATCACAAAAATCGTTGCTAAAATAATGAATCCCATATTAACCCTCCTCGTATCGTCTGACTATTAACTTGACTCCGGAAATATTGATCACTTTTGCAATGGTTCCGGCTTCCAGGATCTCTTCATCCTTCTCCGATCGCACCGTCCATTCCTGCCCGTTGACCACCGCCATTCCGGTCTGGCTCATGTTGTCCACTCTTTCGGCAATCCGGATCGTCTTGCCGATGATTCCTTCATAGTTGGTCTTCTCTCTCCTGCTGTTGATGCATTTCACCGCGAACGGTCTCGTGAAAAACAACAACAGAAACGTGACTGCAAAAAACGCGATGACCTGAACAAGAAACGGAAATTTCAGAATGTTCAGAATCAGCGCCACAAGCGCGCCTCCGGCAGCCCAGATACTGGTCAGTCCCACCGTAATGATCTCGACTACCAGAAGGATGATCAGAAGAACCAGCCATGCAATGGTAATATAACTGTCTTCCAGTACCATCTCATCACTTCCTTCCTGTTGCATACATCGTATCAGAGTTTCCCCCGATGTTCAACTGATATTGCGTGAATCGGGCGATTTCCTGTTTCAATGAAGTATCCTGGCTATTTTTCATGAAGCCAGCGCATATGTTCCTTGATCTTTGCTTCATAACCGTTATCTCCGGGTTCATAGAATACCTCTCCTTTGATCTCATCCGGAAGATACTGCTGTTCTACATAGTGCTTCGGATAATCATGCGCATATCGATATCCCACACCATGTCCCAGATTTTGGGAACCCTTATAATGTGCATCCTGCAGATGAGGCGGAACAGTCGTTTTCACTCGTTTTACATTATCCATGGCGGCAGAAATGGCATTGCATGCCGAATTACTCTTTGGTGCAGTCGCCACATACAGCACCGCCTGTGACAAGATAATCTGTGCCTCCGGCATTCCGATCCGCTCTGCAGCCTGAGCCGCAGAAACGGCAACCGTAAGAGCCATGGGGTCTGCATTTCCCACATCTTCCGACGCACAGATCATGATCCGGCGGGCAATAAACTTGATATCTTCTCCCGCATACAGCATTTTGGCCAGATAATAAACTGCCGCATCCGGATCAGACCCTCGCATGCTTTTGATAAATGCCGAGATCGTGTCATAGTGGTTATCGCCGGTCTTATCATACCGCACGACCCGTTTTTGAATGCACTCAGAGACCACATCCAGCGTAAGATGGATCCATCCGTCATCACTCCGGCTTGTAGTCAGAATCCCCAGTTCCACCGCATTTAATGCAAGCCTTGCATCTCCTCCCGACAGATCGGCCAGAAAGTGCAACGCATCCTCGTCAATCTTTGCATGATAGCTTCCCATTCCCTTCCTGGTGTCATTCACCGCTCTCATGATCAGCATCTCAACATCCTCTTTGGAAAGTGGCTTTAATTCGAAGATGCTGGAACGGGAGATCAGCGCACTGTTGACTTCAAAATATGGATTTTCGGTCGTGGCACCGATCAGAATCAGCGTTCCGTCTTCTACAAAAGGAAGCAGATAATCCTGCTGGCTTTTGTTAAACCGGTGGATCTCATCCACAAACAGAATCGTCTTTCTCTGATACATGCCGTAGATCTGTTTCGCTTTATTTACAACTTCTTCCATATCCTTTTTCCCGGCCACTGTGGCATTGATCTGCGTAAATTCGGCGCTTGTCGTATTTGCAATCACTTTCGCGAGCGTCGTTTTCCCCGTTCCGGGCGGGCCGTAGAAAATCACCGAGCTCAGTTTGTCCGCCTTGATCGCACGGTATAACAGTTTGTCCTTCCCGATAATATGCTGCTGTCCAACCACTTCTTCCAGCGTCGTCGGCCGCAGTCTGGATGCGAGCGGAGATTCTTTCTCTTTATTTGTCTCTCTCATATATTCAAACAGATCCATTTTCCATCTCTCCTTTGTATTCTACACAAGTCCTGCCAACTCACGTATTACTTCCCCTGCAATCAGAAGCCCTGCCACCGGAGGGGTAAAGGAAATGCTCCCCGGTATGCTTCTTCGTACTCCGGCATCTTCCCCTGTATCCCTACCCGAAGTATCAATCGGCTTCTCTTTCGAGTATACCACT
Organism: Bariatricus sp. HCP28S3_F11; assembly: GCF_052065395.1. Taxonomy (NCBI): domain Bacteria; kingdom Bacillati; phylum Bacillota; class Clostridia; order Lachnospirales; family Lachnospiraceae; genus Bariatricus; species Bariatricus sp. HCP28S3_F11. The sequence continues at coordinate 134,254 of NZ_JBQHUC010000005.1, forward strand.
TTTAAATGGCCGATACCACGATTCTTCAGTTCCTTTCTCATCACTTTACAGAGCGGACAGACACTGGTCTTTGTGATATCCGTTATCTCAAACATCTCCGGATGAAGTTTATTCCCGGTCCCCATACTGCTGATGATCGGTATTCCACGCTTTCTTGCCTCACATACCAGTGTCAGTTTTGCCGTCACTGTATCGATCGCATCTATGATATAATCCGGTCGTTCATCCAATATGTCCCCCAGATTATCGGTCAATACAAATCGCTCATAGGTTCTGACCCGAATCTCCGGGCAAATATCCGCGATTTTCTCTTTCATGACCTCTGTTTTATATCGTCCTTCCGTGCTGTGCAGTGCAATCGACTGGCGATTGATATTCGTAAGCGATACAGTGTCATTATCGATCAAAATCAATGTTCCGACCCCGGATCTCGCCAGCGCCTCCACACAGTGTGAACCGACGCCTCCGATTCCGAATACCATAACCGAAGCCTTTTTCAATCGTTCCATGCCATCCGTCCCCAACAAAAGTTCTGTTCTTGAAAATTCATTTATCATACTCTTTCATCTTTCCTAATTTAATATCAGTTCATCCACCGTCACAAATTCATAGCCTTCCTTCCGGAGCAGGTCTATGATCCGAAGCGCGGCATGTACCGAAGATTTGTAACAGTCATGTAAGAGAATCATATCATTTTCCCGCACATCCGTCACTACTTTATTTACAATTTCATCCTCATTCTCCGTCGTCCAGTCCAACGGATCTACAGTCCACAGAACGGGAATGACATTCATCTCCTTTTCCAGATCCTTCTGCCAGGCACCAAACGGAGGCCGCATGTATTCCGTGGGACGGCCGGTAATTCTTTCCACAGCCTGACTCGTCTTCTCGATCTCTTCTTTTGCTTTTACACTGTCGATCCTCGTGATCTCCACATGATTATACGTATGATTCCCGACAATATGACCTTCTTCATACTCCCTTTTCACCAGTTCCGGATAGCGTTCTACATTGAGGCCGATCACGAAAAAAGTTACTTTTACCCCTCTTTCTTTCAGACCGTCCAGCAAAAGCGGCGTACACGACGGGTGGGGTCCGTCATCAAATGTCAGTGCGATTTTCATTTTTTCTTCTTTCATTTCCTGTACTGCATCTTCCCTGCTGCCGGTTTCCTGCGATCTGCCCTCCCAGATTCCCAGTGCCGTAAACAGCAAAATCATATAACAAATGGTGCAAACAGACTTCCATAACCGGTATTTCAAGCTCCCACCCCGTTTTCCATATTCTCTCTAATATATGAAAATCTCTGATTTCCTATACCTCGGGCATTTCTCTTATTGCAATATACATATTCAATGTTATAATATCAGATAGGTTATCGATACAAAGGAGGAAAATCATGTCAGATTCGACAGGAAAAGAGAATAAAATGGGGGTCATGCCCATACCGAAACTACTGTTCACAATGTCACTTCCTATCATACTTTCCATGCTGGTACAGGCACTTTACAATATTGTTGACAGCATGTTTGTTGCCCGGCTGAATGAAAATGCACTTACCGCCGTTTCACTCACATTTCCCATACAGAACCTGATAATCGCGGTCGCATCGGGTACCGGCGTCGGGATCAACTCACTTCTCTCCAGGAATCTGGGCGAGAAGAACTACGAGGCGGCTGACCGTGCTGCATCCAACGGCTTATTTCTTGGATTTATGAGTTCCCTGGCGTTTGCTGTTCTTGGCGGCCTTTGCTCAGGTGTTTTTTTCCATATTCAGACAACCGATCTGCAGATCGTCCGCTACGGCACACAGTATATGCGAATCATTACGATCTGTTCCATCGGCATTTTCCTGCAGGTTACTTGTGAGAGGCTGCTTCAAGCCACCGGGAAAACGTTCTATGCTATGATCACTCAGGGAACCGGTGCCATTATCAACATCATTTTAGATCCGATTCTGATCTTCGGGTTGTTCGGTTTTCCAAGACTTGAGGTGGCAGGTGCCGCAGTTGCCACGATTATTGGTCAGATGATTGCAGCGGCAATGGCTCTGCTTTTTAACATTACGAAAAACAAAGATATTCATATTCATTTGAAAGGCTTTCGTCCAAACCGTACTGTCATTCTAAATATTTATACAGTCGGGATACCTTCGATTATTATGATGTCCATCGGTTCTGTCATGACGTTTGGCATGAATAAGATTTTATTGATGTTCTCTTCAACAGCGGCCGCCGTATTCGGAGTTTATTTTAAGCTTCAAAGCTTTATCTTCATGCCGATCTTCGGTCTGAATAACGGAATGATACCGATCATCGCGTTTAATTACGGTGCGCGTCAGAAAAAAAGAATTCTGCACACGATATGGCTCAGTATCTGCACTGCTGTTACGATTATGCTCTTTGGGCTGGTACTCTTTCAGTGCTTTCCGGATGTCATGCTCCGCATGTTCGATGCTTCTGACCGGATGCTTGAAATCGGCATCCCTGCTCTGCGGATCATCAGCCTCAGTTTCATTTTCGCCGGATTCTGTATCGTATCAGGTTCGGTATTTCAGGCCCTCGGGAACGGCATGTACAGTCTGATCGTCTCTGTTGCAAGGCAGTTATGTGTTATACTGCCTGTTGCCTATTTATTTGCCCGGCTTTTCGGGTTAAATCAGGTGTGGTGGGCAATTCCGATCGCTGAACTTGTGTCGGTCGTACTTTCCGCCTGGTTCCTGAGGCGCATTTATCTCCAAAAAGTCAACCCGCTGTAGTACGATATATAAATAAATGATATTCCAAAAACAACTTGGTTTCTGGGATATCATTTTTTATACTCCTAAAGTGCTTTGTGGTACAGCATCTCAATATCTTTCTGCGTAGACTGTCTCGGATTTGCCAGAATATTACCACTCTTCATGGCATCCGCGGCCATCTGCGGAATCTTATCTTCTGTCACCCCCACATCGGAAAGTCTGGACGGAATACCAAGATCTTTCAGAAGCTCACGCGCTTCGTCAACCAGCATCTCCGGCACAAAATCGACAACCGGTTCGCTTTCCTTGCTGATGTAATTGTAGATCTTCTCATAACGTCCGTGATCTGCAAGTGCGTTGTATTCAACAATCGTCGGAAGCAGGATGGAATTTGCTACTCCGTGCGGCACATGGAAAAATGCGCTGACCGGATGACTCATCGCATGTACATTACCCAGACGTGCCCATGCAAATGCAATTCCTGCGAACATACTTCCTGACATCATTGCGCAGGCTGCTTCTTCATCCTGTCTGTTTGCGACAAAACGGCGGATATTTGCTCCAATCAGTTCCATCGCTTTTTCTGCCATTGCATCGGAAAATGGAGATGCATCGCGGGATGTATATGCTTCCCATGCGTGGATCAGTGCATCCACACCACAGGACGCCGCGATGGATGCCGGCGCTGTCATAATAAGTTCCGGATCGAGAAGTGCATAACTCGGAATCAGTTCATAACTGAATACCGTCAGTTTGTAGTTCCTTGATGTATCTGTGATAACAGAGAAAGCGGTCACTTCACTTCCCGTTCCTGCTGTAGTCGGGATCGCAATGATCGGCACAATCTTGCCCGGTACCTTGTGCGCTCCTTCATATTCTGTGATCTGTCCGCCGAATTTTGCAAGTACACCGACTGCTTTTGCAACGTCCATCGGGCTTCCTCCGCCAAGTGCCACAATACTTGTCGCTTCCGCTTCCTGATATGCTTTTACTGCCGCATTCACGGTATCCACGGAAGGATTCGGCTCTACATCCAGAAATTCTGCCACCTCAATTCCGGATGCCGTAACAATACTCCGCACCTTTTCAACCACTCCCAGCTTCTCAAGTCCCCTGTCAGAAACCAGCAGCATTTTAGCCGATCCGTTTTTTTTCAGCAATTCCGGAAGTCTCTTTAAACTTCCCATTCCAAAAATAATATCCTGTGGTACTGTAAACGTAAAATTCTTCATTTTTTCCGCTCCTTTTCTAAAAAAAGGGCGAAACTGCTCCTTCACAGTCTCGCCCTTGAGATTTACTCAAACAGCATATACCCTGACGCCTTTCTTTGTCAAGCTATTTCCTTTTATTCTCTTTCTTTTTCTTCTTGATCTTTTTTCTCACACTATAGCCAAAAGTTCCCAGTAGTCTTCCAAGACTGAAATACTGCCCGTGGACGTAAACCAGCGGCTTTGTCTTCTCAAGCGCGAACCGGTTCGACTCGTCCATGTAGGCATCATCCACATGAACCGCAAGGACCTCTGCCAAAAACATATGATGTGAACCAAGTTCTTCTTTTTTTACCACTCTGCATTCAATATTGACCGGACTTTCCTTGATCAACGGTGCTTTTACATACTGCGCTTCATCCGGAGTCAAATGCATTTCTTTAAATTTGTCCACATCTCTTCCGGAACGCACACCGCAATAATCGCTGGCCTTTGCAAGATCCTCATTCGTCAGATTGATGACAAATTCTCCTGTCTCATCTATCATATGATAAGAATACCGTTCCGGCCGCACGGAAATCGATACCATCGGAGGGTTCGTACAAATCGTTCCTGCCCATGCAACCGTAATGATATTATTCTTCCCGTCCTTGTCCGATACACTGACCATGACCGCCGGTAACGGATACAGCATATTTCCTGCCTTCCAAGTCTGCTTCGCCATAATTTTCTCCCCTGCTGTCCTATTTCTGCTGCAGATAACCTACCAATGTCGGAATAAACTGTTTCTTGCGGGACACAACATCCTTAAGAAGTACCCGTTCGGTATCCTCCGGCATCTCCCAGGCCTCCAGGATCCTTGCTTTTGCCCCTTCGCCACAGCACATCAGTTCCGTTGATTCCTCGAGAATATTTGTCAACATCAAGAATACCATATCCAGATGCTGATCGACTCTGGCTACTTCCAGATAATCGGTAAGACGTTCTCTTACATCATCCAGCTCTTCCTGATTCATCGAAGTGATCTGGCCGACACCAAATGATACTCCGTTGGCATTGAATACTTTGAAATCCTGGAAACAGATCTCTTCTTCTGTCTTCTCACGCAGATTGCTGCCTGCATTAAACATCGCCTTTGCATGCTCTTCCATATTAATTCCCGCAATCTGTGCCAGAGCAGCAGCCGCCGCCTGATCCACCATCGTACATGTCGGAGAACGGAACAGTAATGTATCCGATAAGATCGCCGAACAAAGCAGTGCTGCGATCGTCTTATCTACCGTAACACCATTCTCCTGATACATCTGATAAACAATGGTCGCCGTACATCCCACCGGCTGATTGCGGAAGAATACCGGCCCGATCGTCTCCATACTTCCCAGTCTGTGGTGATCAATGATCTCCAGGATATCCGCCTCTTCAATTCCGTCCACCGCCTGAGATTTTTCATTGTGATCCACCAGAATCACCTGTTTCTTTCTGGAACTCATCAACCGACGTCTGGAAAGGAAACCGCGAAAATGTCCCTGGTTATCAAGAATCGGAAAATCACGGTATTTCTTCTTCGCCATAACTTCCTTGACATCGTCTACATAATCCGACATGTGAAATGTCTCCAGATTATCCTTACTCATGAAATACTTAACCGGAATACTCTGGTTGATCAGCCTTGCCGCTGTAAATGTATCGTGCGGTGTCTGAATCACCACAATATCTCTCTCCATTGCCATCTTCTTAATTGTTCTCGATATTTCCGCTCCCTGACAGATGACCAGACAGCTGGCATCCATCTCGATCGCGCAGAGCTGGGATTCATAACGATTTCCGAGAATGACCAGATCGTCTTTCTCAATAATATTTTCCATCATATCCGGACTGGACGCTGCAATAATCACTTTCCCCTTCAGAAAATAACCGTGTTCATTCCCTGTCACAATCGTTCCGTCCAGCGTATTCACGATATTGCGATACTGCGTTCTCGCGGTCGACAGAATATGACTGTCATACACCTCCATGTAGGATGTCGCAATATCTCCGATCGTAATCAATCCTTCCAGCCGGTCATTTCTGGTAACCGGAAGGGTGCGGATATTCTCCTGCTTCATCCGCGTCCACGCCTCACGGATCGATGCATTGGACCGGACACCTTCAATCTGACGGATATCCATATCCTTAACCTGCAAATGCACATCTCCAAGATATCCCGGGACTTCTACGCCAAATCGATCGAGTACGTAAGCCGTTTCCCCGTTCAGCTCACCGGCACGTTTTGCCACATACTCCTCCCCGGTCATTTCTCTTTTTAAATTCGCATATGCAATCGCAGAACAGATGGAATCCGTGTCCGGATTCTTATGTCCGATAACATACGTTTTTTTCACTTTTCTATTTTCCATTTCTACCACTTCCTTGTTTTCATACTACTTACTATTGTCAGAATGCCATTTTTTGCTCATTTCGTCAACCATATTTTCCAAAATAATACATTCTCATAAAACGTTCTTCCATATTTTGATAATTTTTTGTTCCGATTCTACCAAAAACATGGTATACTAAAATATAAAGCGACCTTTTGTACAACAAAAGAGTAAACGAACTGAGGTAGAGGTGGAATTATGGATAACGAACAGTTAATGGAAAACACAGAGAGCATGGCAGATTATGAGGAACATTTCGATGATGCAAATCCATGGAACATCGTAAAGGATTATCTCGAGAAGGGTACAGTACTCCATGTAACAATTGAAGGAATCGTAAACGGCGGAGCGATCGCTATGGTAGAAGGCATCCGCGGATTCATCCCGGCTTCCAGACTTTCTCTTTCTTATATTGAAGATTTGGAATCCTATCTGTTAAAAGAAGTTGATGTCAAAGTCATCGAAGCTGACCAGGCACAGGGACGTCTGATCCTGTCAGCCCGCGAGATTCTGAGAGAACAGGAAAAGAAAGCCAAAGAAGAACTGCTTGCTTCTGTAAAAGTCGGAAGCGTTCTGAAAGGTAAAGTAGAATCTCTTCAGACTTACGGAGCATTCATCCGTCTTGAAAACGGTCTCTCCGGTCTGGTACACATCTCACAAATCAGTACCCAGAGAATCAAATCTCCTGACCAGGTACTCAAAGTTGACGATGAAGTAGACGTAAAAGTAATCGGTATCAAGGAAGGCAAGATCAGCCTGAGCATCAAAGCTCTTATGGAAGAAAAGGAATCTGAAGAAGAGCCGGAAGAAAAGATCGAACTTCCGAAATCTGAAGCAATCGGAACCAGCCTCGGAGACTTATTTAAAAATCTGAAACTTTAATAATTTTAAAGAAGTTGTTACTTTGCAAAACATTTTTCGACAAAGACCAACAAATGAAACGAGTATCCCATGAGGAATCTGTACTGTAAAAGTACTGATTTTCATGGGATACTCGTATTTATAATACTCTGTTAATCTTCCCCTTGATTCCAAGCAATTTTCCATCTATCTGATATAAAAAATCAAGAAAACGTATTTGAAAGCTTCCTGGTCCGTGGCTGTCTTCTGCCGCCAATTCTCCCGCAATCCCCATTACCGCAGCTCCCAAGAGAACCGCGTGGATCATCTTAATTTCGCAGGTATTCTGCGCCGTGCTTACGTGAACTCCACCCAGATAAGTGCTGCACACTGCTCCCAGCATACAGCCGGTACCGGTAATCTCCGACATCATCGCATCTCCATTTTCCACCGCATATACTTCCGCTGCATCTACGATCAGATCAGTCTTACCACTTGCAAGGATAACCGCTCCGGTTCTTTTAGCCATACTTTGAAAACACTCTATTACCTTTTCCAGATTCTCCGGTGTCAGTGTATCCTGTATTCCTGCATCGATACCGATACTGTGAGACTCTTCCCCCGCCATTTCCAGTATCTCAGACATATTTCCTTTCAAAACAGAAATGGTTCCCGTTTGCAACAGCTCGCTTGCATATTCTCTGCGCAGATCACTGCAGGCAACCCCGACCAGATCGAGGAGCACGGGAATCCCTTTCTTATTAGCTGCTGCGAGTGATCTCTTCATGGATTCCATTCTTACATCTGTGATATTTCCCAAATTCAGCATCAGCGCCTGTGCTGTCTCTGTAATCTGCTCCACTTCCCGCGGATGTTCTGCCATGATCGGTCTTCCGCCTGCGGCAAGAACCACATTTGCACAGTCATGAATTGAAATCGGGTTTGTAATGCAGTGGATCAACGGCCGTATTTTTTTAACGAGCTTCTGAAGCGCCATCATTTTTTGAAGATTTTGTATGCTTTCTGTCATAAACTTTCTCTCCCAGACTCATTTGGAATTTTGCAAGCAATCCGGCTTTACTTAAGGTTTTCAGGAAGAAATATGCAACCGTTCCGCCCATCAGTGTAGCTCCCAGAAACATGGGCGTATAGAAGAATGCGTTCAGTCCTTCTCTTCCCATCAGAAATGCCATCACCGGATAAGATACAATCGAACCGATGATCCCGGTTCCAAATACCTCTCCAATCACTGCGCAGATGATTTTCCCTCCGGAAAGCCGATAAAACACACCGGACAGAAACGCACCAAACACTGCACCCGTCAGCGCAAGAGGCGGAATTCCCATAAACATCATACGGATGACTCCGATCAGTGTCGCACAGAGCAGAGAATACCACGGTCCCATCAGAACCGAACATACAATATTTACCAGATGCGCCGTCGGACACATCCCCTCAATCCTGAGAATCGGAGAAATCACAACCCCGATCGCCACCATCATTGCCAGCATAATCATCCGGAAAATCTTTACTCTCGTCTTATCCATTTTTTCAAGTCCTTTCCCTAACCTTTTCTCATCCTTTTATATACGAATATCGTGAACATTCTTTGGTATCCTTCCGCATCCGAAGCTTTTAAACACCCTTCGTCGTACTTCCGAATCCACCGTTCCTCACTTCATCGGTGTCATCATCCACCGTGATCCCATACTCCACGAAGATTCCCTGCATAAAGCCGGTTCCCTTCGCTATTTCCAACGTTTTTCCTTCATTGGAATCATTCGTCAGTTTTGCAAAAATATGCCCTTCATTATCGGAATAAAAATAATCACTGTCAATGATTCCTACCGTATTATTGAGCTGCAGCCTGTATTTAAATCCAAGCCCACTTCTCGGATAGCATTTCAGCACCCATCCGTCTTCCATTTCAACCCGGATGCCGGTAGGAATCTTGACCGTCTTTCCCGGTTCCAAAACAAACGTATCCGGTGCATAAAAATCATATCCTGCACTCCCTGATGTTGCTCTCTTTGGAAGGCGGATCTCTTCATAGAGTTTCTGTATCTCTTCTCCTGAAATATCTTCTCCAAATGTGTCCTTCCAGCTTTCGGCAAACTGTTCGGCACTTACTTTGTGAAATTTTGCAATTCTTCTCATCTGTCTCTTCTCCTGTTTCACATTATTACGACCTATACCCGTCAAGTTTCAAACCTGCTAATTCTCATCATAATCAGGGCAATGCAGAACCGGCACTGTATCCGTTTCTGCCGCCAGTGTTCTCTGTACATCGATCACTCTTTGATTACTGCTTCCTTTCCAACAAAGAAGCGGATCCTTTTTGGCAAATACAAATTCACCGTCCACCAACACATCCAGATACCTCACGATTTCCATGCGGCGTACCTCTTCCCACGTAGAACCCGTATACAGCCAGATTGTTTTCTCCGGAAATGTCTCCCGGATTTCTTTTGACAGTTCTGTCACATCATTTACATTTGCAATATGAAGCGGATCGCCTCCGCTGAAGGTGATACCGCTCACATAATCCTTTTTCAATTCTTCAAACAGTTCCGCCTTTGCAGACTCGTCAAAGTAAAGTCCGCCGTTCGGATCCCATGTGACCGGATTGTGACAGTCCTTACAGCAGTGACTGCAGCCTGCCACCCACAATACGACCCGAAGTCCGTCTCCGTTGAGCATATCATCTTTTGTTATATTGTGGTAACGCATCTACATACTTTTCCTTTCCGCAATTTCCGCCATCTTCGCATCGTTCAGACGCGTATCTCCTTTGACTCTTGAATAAGAAAGATATCCATTCATCCGATCGATCTTGGTCAGATTATTACTTCCGCATACCGGGCAGACATCCATCGCAAGTTCTTCATGACCGCAGTCATCACAATATGCAAGCGATAGATTTACGCCTTCATAAAATCCCATATCCATCGCACGGCGTACCAGTGACTTGATTGCTTCCACGTTATAATTGATCGGATATTTCACATACTGAATCTTTCCACCGTTGCACAGATCCCAAAATCTATTCTCCAGATCCTGCTTCTGGATCGGAGTGATATCTTCGGTCACATGGCAATGGAAACTGTTGCTCACATACGCACGATCCGAAACATTTTCCACAATACCGTATTTCTTACGGAACTGCTGTACCTGAACGCCGCAAAGATTTTCTGCCGGAGTGCCGTAGATCGCATACAGATGCCCATCCTCTTTCTTGAACTCCTGCACCTTTTTATTGATATATTCCAATGTTTCCAGTGCAAACTCCCCGTCTTCCACCAGAGACTTTTTATTATACAGCTGCTGCAGCTCATTCAGCGCCGTGATTCCAAAGGATGCTGTCGCCGATTTGAGAAGTGGCTTGATCTTATCATGCGGTTTCAGATGACCGCCATAAAATCCACCCTCACAGTATGCCAGCGGATTGGTTGACGCACGCAGCTCGCCGAGATAATCATAGGTACGAATATGCAGCTTCCGAATCAATTCCAGATAATAATCCAGCACTTCAAAGAAATCCCGGTTCTCCTGCCTTGATTTTGCAAGGATCATCGGAAGATGCAGACTGACTGCCCCGATATTAAACCGCCCGACAAAGACCGGTTTGTCATCATCATCTGCCGGATTCATTCCGCCTCTTTCATACCACGGTGAAAGGAACGCCCTGCATCCCATAGGGCTTACGATCTTCCCATATTTCTTGTACATACTTGGAACGTAACTATTCAGCACCCCATTTAGAGTACATTGATTTTTGGGCAAAACGGAGAAAATAAAATTTCTGTTTTGCCATGGCTTTATTGCGAAAAGTGGATAACTTTTCAATGCAACTGCCAAGTGCTTTTTGC